>JASHQJ010000130.1 GCA_030037595.1 Candidatus Binataceae bacterium | reverse complement strand
GGCGCTGATGCCGAACGCGCGGCTCGCGATCCTGTTTCTTTTGCTGCGGGCGTCGGTCTCCTCGATGGACATTCCGGCCCGCCAGTCATACGTGATGGCCGTCGTTCCGCCGGAGGAGCGTGCGGCGGCTGCGGGCGTGACCAACGTGCCGCGAAGCCTCGCAGCGGCGTTTTCACCGCTGCCGGCCGGGATACTCCTCGACTTTTCGACCTTCGGCTGGCCGTTGATCTGCGGAGGTGTGTGCAAGATCGCGTATGACATGCTGTTGCTGATACAGTTTCGCGCGCATCGTCCACCCGACGAATCGAAAACATGAGGAACAAGGTCATTCGAAGGCAGCGCCGAACTGCGGATGTATTAATCGCCATTTTCGCACTCGCGATGCTAGTTGTGGTCCGCGCTACTTCAGCAGCCGAGTCGAGTTGCACGCCGTTCGGCGATCAGCCGGCCGAGATTCAGAATGGAATCGTTTCGGGCTTCATCGCGCGGCATTCACCGAGCTGCTTTCGCGGCGAGACTCTCGGGCCGTGGCGCGACTCCGATGGCACCGAGCGCTATGCGTGCCTCTACGAACCCGCGCCGACTGCGAGTGGTGCTTCGCTGCCGCTCGTCGTTTTTCTGCACGGCTCGCTCGTGAATGCGGATTCTGTGCTGGCGACCGGACTCGTTCCTAAGTCAAAGAATGCGGACCTTGGTCCCGGTGCGCCGGGCTTTTACCTGCTCGCGCCCGAGGGCCGCGAGACGAGCCACTATTACGCCGCGCCGGATGACAGGGGACTCGGCTGGGACAATTGGTATCGGCAGTTAACTCCGTCAGGCGACATGACGAGTGGTGGCACCAGCTACAAGGAGAATGTCGACGCGGCCGCGATCGATCATTTCATCGACCTGGTTAATTCGTCACGCAAGGTCGACGAGAATCGCATCTACATCACCGGATGGTCGAACGGCGCGGCAATGGCGCTACTCTACGCGTTGAATCGGCCGCGAATTGCCGCGGCGGCCGTTTATTCAGCGCCTGATCCCTTCTCTGCTTTCATGGACGCTTGTCCGCAGACACCGGTCGATCATGCACCCGCGAGTATAAGTGAGCTGCAGCTCTTCAATCCGCACGTGCCGATCGTGCATGTGCGCAATGCCTGTGATATCGGCGGTATTTGCCCGAACGCTCTCAGATTCGTGGCCCAGCTTCACGGTATTGGCAATCAGGTCGACGACGTGATCGTCGATTCAGACGGCCGCCAGGTATCGAATTGCGATCCGGCGTGCGGTACCAATCCGAATGGCGGCGGAGAAATTTCCGCGAGCGGCGCGTTTCGCGGATTCAAAAATCACGTCAGATGGCCGACCTCCTGGAACGACGCGATGCTGGAGTTCTTGAAAAAGCATCCGCGCGGCGCGGGTCCCGCGCGCTAACTCATCAAGCTGCGGCGCGTTACTCGATCCCGTAGCGGCGGCGCTTGCGCCAGAGCGTGGTCACGTTGATGCCGAGCACCTCGGACGCTTCTTCGAGCGTCGCGCTCTCGCTGAGAACACGCGCGATATGCTCGCGCTCGACTTCCTCGAGGCTCGCAGAGTGCGGGATGCGTGCGATCGCGTCGGAAGCATCGCGGAACAGCGAATCAGGCAGATCGTCGGGCGCGATTTCCTCGCCCCGCGTGAGCACCGCCGCGCGCTCGATCGCGTTCCTCAACTCGCGCACATTACCGGGCCATCGATAGCGCGTCAGTGCCGCTGCCGCGCCCTGCGACAACTTCAGCTTGGCGCGCTGATTGCGCAGGCTCGCCGCGTCGAGCAGCCATTCAGCCAGCGGCAGGATGTCCTCGCGGCGTTCGCGCAGCGCAGGCAGCCGAAGCGTGATGACGTTCAAACGGTAGAAGAGATCCTCGCGGAAGTGACGCGCCGTCACCTCAGCCTCGAGGTCGCGATTCGTCGCGGCGACGATTCGCGTATCGACGCGGATCGTCTGTTCGCCGCCGACGCGCTCGAATTGCTGTTCCTGCACAAAGCGGAGGAACTTGGTTTGAAGGCGCGGCGTGAGATCCGCGATCTCGTCGAGGAACGCGGTGCCGCCGTCAGCCGCTTCGAGCCGGCCCGGCTTGTCCTTGACCGCGCCGGTGAAGGATCCGCGCATGTGGCCGAACAGCTCGCTCTCGAGCAGTTCCTCGGAGAGCGTGGTGCAGTTGATGACGACGAACGGTTTGTCGCGCCGCGGACTCCATCGATGCATCTGGCGCGCGAGCATGTTCTTGCCGGTGCCACTTTCTCCCGTGAGCAGGATTGTCGCGTCGCTGACGGCGGCCTGGCGCGCGGTCTCCAAGAGCCGCATCATCGCGGGACTCTTTGACTCGAGCAGCGGTGCTTCTTCGATTGTGTTGCGCAGCGCGCGATTCTCAGCGCGCAACCCCTGCATCTGCAGCGCACGCTCGACGGTGTGCTGGATCTGCTCGAGCGTGAAAGGTTTGGTCACGTAGTCGTAGGCGCCTGCCTTCATCGCCGTGACCGCGTTCTCTACGGTCGCGTAGGCGGTCATCAGGATGACGAGGGTTTCGGGATGACTTCGCTTCACGTCGCGCAGCAGGTCGAGGCCGGTCATCTCGGCCATGCGGAAGTCCGTCAGCACGAGGTCGAACGGCTTCTCATTGATGAGCTTGATCGCTTCGGCGCCGGAATCGACCGAGCTCACCTCGTGATGGAGCGATTCAAAGAACGTGACGAGATTGCGCCGAATGTTCTTCTCGTCATCGACGATCAGCAGGCGAGCCATTTTCAGGCCTCCATGGCAGCGGGCAGCTCGACGATAAAACGGCTGCCCTGCCCATTGTTGCTCTCGACGTAGATACGGCCGCCGTGCGCCTCGACGATATCCTTGACGATTGCGAGACCGAGTCCGGCGGAGCCTTTCTCGATCTCATTGGCGCCGTACTGTGCGAAGCGCTCGAATATATAGTCGCGCAACTCGGGCGCGATACCGGGGCCCGAGTCTGCCACCTCGAGCCGCGCCGAGCGCTCTCCCGGATGGGCCGTGACCTCGATCGTGCCGCCCTCGGGCGTGTAGCGCAGCGCGTTGCCGATCAGGTTCGAGACGACCCACGAGAGCTTGACCGGATCGCCAATTATCTCCGGCGTGGCCTCGATTTTCGCGGTCAGGTTGACATGCTTTTCGCCCGCCTGAATGGCGAAGCGATGGACCGCGTCTTCGGCAATGCGAGTTACGTCGAGGCGCTGGCGCTGGATTGCGATCGAGGGTATTTCGCCGCGCGCGAGGTTGAGCAGGTTGTCGGTTAGCTGGCGCATGCGCGAGCATTCCTCGAGGATCGCCTGCAACAGTTCGCGCTGCTTGGGCGTGAAGTTTTCCTGCTCGCGGCGCAGAAGCTCGGCCGAGAGCGCGAGCGAGGTGAGGGGAGTGCGCAACTCGTGCGAGAGCGTCGCCACGAGGTTGGTACGCGCGCGGTCCTGGTCGCGGATGTAAGTAACATCCTGCAGGATCAGCAGCGTACCGAAGGTGCGGCCCTCCGCCTCATGCAGGGGCATCGGCTTGAGGATGTACGAATGGTCACGGCCGCGCACGTGCAACTGGACTTCGACGCGCTGCTCCATCGGCCCTGATTTTCTAAGCGTGCGCAGCGCGTCGCGCACGCGAAGATAGTGCGGATGGTTACTGCTTAGATCGTCGAACGGGCTGCCGAGCGCGTCCCCCGGTTCGATACCGAGGATCAGCGAAGCAATTTCGTTGATGTGGGCGACGATGCCGCCGGAATCGATCAGCACCACGCCGTCCTCGAGGCTTTCGATAATCGCTTCGGTCTTGCTCTTCTCGTAGAGCAACCGTTCGACGTTGAGCTTGTCGTATTGCTCCAGCCGCTCGGCCATCTGGTTGAATTCGCGCGCCACGGCTTCGAGCTCGGCCAGCATCTGCGGGCCGAGCCGTACCTGGGTCTTGCGCTGGCTGATGCCGCGCAGCCGATCGACCAGTTCGCTCAGCGGCTTGGCCAGGCGATAGCCGAGCCCCCAGGAGAGAGCCGCGCCGAACAACAGCACTGCTACCAGACCCCCGGTGTACTCGTAGGCGAGGCGCCGGCTGATGCGCGAGGATCGGCTATCGGCGCGGAACATCGCGGCCCGGTTCATCTCGATCAAGTCGTTGAGCCGCGCGTGGAGTGCGTCGAATTCCGCATCGTGGCGCGTGCCTGGCGACGCGGCGGCGATTTCGCCAAACAATTTGTTCGCGCGCGATTCGATGTCACGCGCGAGCTCTGGCTCGCCGACCTCGGTGAAGTCATGGTCCTCGATGTTCATCCAGTGCATGAACTCGCCGCGCGAGTCGGGCAGTTCCTGCTGAGCCTTGCCATCGCGTTCGGCGAGCTCGAGCCGGTTCTCCGCCGCGTACATGTGCTGCGCCGACTCGATGCTCAGGTAGTTGCGATAGAGGGTGTTGCGGATCGCGGTGCCGAGCGAATAGAGCCGCGGCAGCGTGTAGACGCCGAGCAGCACGATTAGCGCCAGCATGATCAGCGTGCCGTTGCGGATGCGCGTGCGTAGCGAAGGCGCGCTCATTGCGATTCCTCGGTGAAGGTCGAAAGGATTTCGACATCGATGTCGTTGGCGTGCTTGATGAGCTGCATCGGAACGTCGCGGCGTAGGAAGCGGCGCCAGAAGGGCTGATGCGTGCGGCCGACGATAATCTTGGTAACGCTCTTGTCGCGCGCGAAATCGATCATTGCCCTGGTCACGTCGTCGGCCTTGAGCCACACCGTTTCTGCGCCGAGATCACCCGCGAGGTTGATATTGTCGAGCAGCGCCACGAAATCAGTGGTGCTGATTTTTTTGACCGACTCGCCTGGCGTTTCAACGTGCACCGCGTACCAGTCGGCGCCGAGCTGACTTGCGACGCGCGCCGCCTTGCGCAGTAGTTTGCGCGTGTCCTCGGAGTTCGACGACAGTCCGACCATGATCCGATCGTGCACCTGGGGCCGGCGGCCGCCCTCGCGTTTGATCGCCTCCAGGTCCTGTCGCTGGCGATTCAGGCTGCGCGCGACTTCGCGCAGCGTAAGCTCGCGCAGCGAGGCGAGGTTGCTCGGCTGAAAGAAGTTGCGCAGCGCCTGCTCGATTTGCGATTCGGGATAGATTTTGCCCTCGCGCAGACGTTCGCGGAGCGCCTCGACCGTGACATCAACGTTCACGATCTGATCGGCCCGCGCCAGGAACGAATCGGGCACCGTCTCACGCACCTCGATGCCCGTTACCTGCTTCATCATCGGGTTGAGGCTTTCGACGTGCTGGATGTTCATTGCGGTGATGACGTTGATGCCCTTGGCGAGCAAGTCCTCGACATCCTGGTAACGCTTTTCATGGCGCGAGCCGGGGACGTTCGTGTGAGCGAGTTCGTCAACCAGCGCGACCTCGGGGTTGCGCGCGATTATCGCGTCGACATCCATCTCCTCGATCGCCACGTTGCGATACTTGAGCTTCTTCCGCGGCACGATTTCGAGGTCGCCGACCCGGGCCATCGTCTCGGCCCGGCCGTGCGTTTCGACCAGCCCGATTACGACATCGACGCCGCGATCGCGGAGCTGATGAACTTCTTCGAGCATACGGTACGTTTTGCCGACTCCGGCCGCCGCGCCAACATAAATTTTGAGGCGCCCCTTTTGACGGCGCGCCTCAAGATCGAGAAACGATTCCGGTTGCGGACGACGCTCTTCTCTCATGCGGAGCTCGGCTTGCGCGGCGGACGGCATCGCAGGATGAAGGCGAGCGTACGCGGCGGGTTGCACGTTCCCATGAGTATTTCACCAGCCGCGGCTCTCCGCGAGAGCACCCTAAAGCATTGCGGTTCTATTGGCCGGCGGCTGCCATCCTGCCTGCCGGCTGGGAGGTTTGCTTCTGGCCGGCACCGAGGTTATCGAGGGCGAGATTCAGCTTCAGCACATTGACCACGGGTTCGCCGAAGATGCCGATCCATCGCCCCTCTGTGTTCTGGTCGATGAGCTGACGTACGGTATCGGCGGAGATTCCGCGCGCGTGCGCGACGCGATCGGCCTGCAACAGAGCGTCGGCGGGGCTGATGTCGGGATCCAGTCCGCTGCCGGAAGCTGTCACCATGTCAATCGGCACACTGGAGGCCGGCACGCCCTCGGCTTCTTCGGTATCTTTGAGCCGTTTGCGCACGGTGTCGATCAGAGTTTTGTTGGTCGGGCCGAGATTCGATCCGGACGAATTACTGGCGTCGTAACCCTTGTCGCCGGCGGCCGAGGGCCGCGGATGGAAATACTTTTGCGAGCTGAAGTTCTGTCCGATCAGCTCCGAGCCGATGATTTGGCCATCGTGGCTAATCAGGCTGCCCCTCGCCTCATGGGGAAATAGCACATGCCCTACAACTACCATTCCGATCGGGTAAATGAAGCCGAGCAGGATAGTCAGCACTATCGTCATCCGAACTGCAATCCAAAGTGCGCGTGTCACGAGCCTCTCCTATGCAAGCCGCAGCGAAATGACGATCAGGTCAATCAGTTTAATGCCAATGAACGGAATGATCACACCGCCAACGCCATAGATGAACAGATTGCGGGTCAGAATGGCCGCCGCTCCGAGCGGACGATACTGCACGCCGCGCAACGCGAGCGGGATCAAGGCCACGATGATCAGCGCGTTGAAGATTACCGCGGACAGGATCGCGCTCTGCGGATTGGCGAGGTGCATAATGTTGAGCGACTGCAGTTCGGGATAACCGAGCACGAACATCGCGGGGATAATCGCGAAATACTTGGCGACGTCGTTGGCGATCGAGAAGGTAGTCAGCGCGCCGCGGGTGATGAGGAGCTGTTTCCCAATCTCGACCACTTCCATAATCTTGGTCGGGTTGGAATCCAGGTCGATCATGTTGCCGGCCTCGCGCGCCGCCTGAGTACCGGCGTTCATCGCGATCCCGACGTCGGCCTGCGCGAGCGCGGGCGCGTCGTTGGTACCGTCGCCGATCATTGCGACCAGCTTGCCCTGCGCCTGCTCTTCGCGAATCAACCGGAGCTTGGTCTCGGGCGTGGCCTCGGCCTGGAATTCGTCGACGCCCGATTCGTGCGCGATCGCGGCGGCAGTTAGGGGATTGTCGCCCGTGATCATCACGGTCTTGAGGCCCATCGCGCGAAGGCGCGCAAAGCGCTCGCGGATGCCTTCCTTGATGACATCCTTGAGGTGAATCACGCCGAGCACGCGCGCGTTGTCTGCCACTACCAGGGGAGTGCCGCCACTGCGAGCGATACGCTCGACTATTCCCGCCAGCTCGTTGGGCGGCGTGCCACCGTTGTCCTTTACGAACTTGACGACCTGGTCCGCCGCGCCCTTGCGCACCCGGCGGCCATTGAGGTTGACGCCGCTCATGCGGGTTTGAGCGGAGAACGGAATGAACTCTGCATCCTTGTCGGCCAGCTCGCGGCCGCGCAGGTTGAACTCGCGCTTGGCGAGTGCCGTGATCGAGCGGCCTTCGGGAGTCTCGTCAGCGAGCGAGGCGAGCTGCGCCGCGTCGGCCAATTCCTCGATCGGCACTTCGAGCACCGGGATGAACTCATTCGCCATGCGGTTACCGAGCGTGATCGTACCGGTCTTGTCGAGCAGTAGCGTGTCCACGTCGCCGGCCGCTTCAACCGCGCGTCCCGACATGGCGAGTACGTTGTGCTGCACCAGGCGATCCATCCCCGCGATACCGATTGCGGAGAGCAAGCCGCCGATGGTCGTAGGAATCAGGCAGACGAGCAACGCGACCAGCACAGGCAGCGTGAGCGTCGTACCGCCGTACTTCGCGAACGGAAACAGGCTCACGCAGACCAACATGAAAATGATCGTGAGGCCGGCGAGCAGGATGCTTAGCGCGATTTCGTTGGGTGTCTTCTGCCGCTCCGCGCCTTCGACCAGCGCGATCATGCGATCGAGGAACGTCTCACCCGGGTTGGCGGTGATTTTCACCTTGAGCCAGTCGGAAATTACGGTAGTGCCTCCGGTAACGGCGCTGCGATCGCCGCCACTCTCACGGATGACGGGGGCGGACTCACCGGTGATTGCAGACTCGTTGACCGCCGCCACACCTTCGATCACCTCGCCGTCGCCGGGGACCACATCATTAGCTTCGACCAGCACGATATTGCCGCGGCGGAGTTTGGGCGCGGGTATTACTTCGATCGCGCCGCTCTCGGTGACGAGCTTGGCCTGGGTTTCAGTGCGCGTCTTACGCAGGTTGTCGGCTTGCGCCTTGCCGCGTCCCTCGGCCATCGCTTCGGCGAAGTTGGCGAACAGGACGGTGAACCAGAGCCAGATCGCGATCTGAAACTCGAAGCCCCCCAACCGATAATCGCCGAGCGCCAGGTCGTGCACGAGGATGATGCTCACCGCGAGCGCGGTGACTTCGACCACGAACATCACGGGGTTGCGCGCCTGCACGCGCGGATCGAGCTTCTTAAACGAGTCGACCAGCGCAACGCGGACTATATCGCCATCCCAGAGAGTAGGTGCCTTGCGATCACTCATGAATAAATTCCTAGTAGAGATGTCCCGCGTACATCGCGAGATGTTCGACGATTGGTCCGAGCGCATCAGCCGGGAAGAACGTTAGTGCCGCGACAATCATGATCACGCCGACCAGCAACACGACGAAGATAAAACCGGTGGTCGGAAAAGTGCCGGCGCTCACCGGCACCGATTTCTTGGTCGCAAGCGAGCCCGCCATCGCCAGCACGGGGATCTTCATCAGGAAGCGGCCGAACAGCATCACGAATGCGAGCGTCCAGTTGTAGAAGGGCGTGTTGGCGTTCAGTCCGCCGAAGGCCGAACCGTTGTTCGCCGAGG
Organism: Candidatus Binataceae bacterium; assembly: GCA_030037595.1. Taxonomy (GTDB): domain Bacteria; phylum Desulfobacterota; class Binatia; order Binatales; family Binataceae; genus JASHPB01. The sequence goes on along the minus strand of JASHQJ010000130.1, from coordinate 1,015 downwards.
CTTCGGTGTATGCATATAGGACCTGGGTGAATCCGTGCGGACCCGGGTTCGAGATGCTCGAAAGACCGGTCTTTGTGACAATCGCAACGCCGGCGGGCAGCAGAATCACCGTCGGAAAGATCAGTACGAAGAGCATCGCGAGCTTCATCTCGCGCCCTTCGATCTTCTTGCCCAGGTACTCAGGCGTGCGCCCGACCATCAGTCCGGCGATGAACACCGATAGCACCGCCATCACCAGCATCCCGTAGAGACCTGAGCCAACGCCGCCGAAGATGATCTCGCCGATCTGCATGTTGAGCAGCGGAATAAAGCCGCCGAGTGGCGTGTAGCTGTCGTGCATCGAGTTGACCCCGCCGCACGACGTATCGGTCGTGACATCCGCCCATAGCGCGGAATCGACGATACCGAAGCGAACCTCCTTGCCTTCCATGTTGCCGCCGCTTTGCGTAGCGGTTGCCGATTGGTTGATTCCCATGGCGGCGAACTGCGGATTGCCGTTCTGCTCGCACGCAATCGCGACGAAGGCGCCAACTAAAAACAGGAACGCCATCGCCGCGAACAATGTCCATCCCTGTCGCCGATCGCCAACCATCTTGCCGAAGGTGTGGGTAAGTGCGGCGCCGATGACGAAGATCGAGAACATCTCGATCAGGTTTGTGAGCGGAGTCGGATTCTCGTACGGATGCGCCGAGTTGGCGTTGAAAAAGCCGCCGCCGTTGGTGCCGAGTTCCTTGATGATCTCCTGCGAGGCGACCGGGCCTTGCGCGATTACCTGCTCGGCGCCCTCAAGCGTTTTGGCGTGAGTGTAAGCTGAAAAATTCTGCGGCACGCCCTGCCAGATCAGCACCAGCGCGAGCACGATCGAGATCGGCAGCAATACCCAGAGCGTTGCACGGGTTAGGTCGTACCAGAAGTTGCCGAGCGTGCGCGCGCTGCGCCGCACGAAGCCGCGAATCACGGCGATCGCGACAGCGATGCCCGCCGCCGCGGAAACAAAGTTGTGAAACGCGAGCCC
>JASHQJ010000129.1 GCA_030037595.1 Candidatus Binataceae bacterium | reverse complement strand
AGGCGCAACAGTTCAACCTCAGCGCTACGAAGTCCGACATCGGCGCATCGAATCGCTCCGCAACGGATGACGAATGCAGTTCATGCGATCTCACGACGCAGAATCTTCTTGCGGCTGAAGACGATCGGCATGATCAAGTCGACGCACAGCTCGACTCCGATGTGAGGTCCGAAAACCTTTCCCACGATCAGATCGATCAAAGTATCGAGCAACACGACAACAACGCCGAGGATAAGCAGAACGCTCTAGCCGATGAGGACGAGCGTCATCAGAACGCGCTGGCGGCGATCCAGCGCGAGCGAGCAATCGAGGCCTCACGTCATGAGCAGGCGCTCGTCCAGATCATGGCCCAGGCAGGCAAGTTGATGTCCGATCTGGCGCAGAACGGGGCGCCAGCGGCTTCAAATGGCGGCACTCCGCAGCAATCAGCTAACGGTGGGACGCCACAACAGCCCGGAGGTTCACAATCGGCGAGCAATCCTCCGACAGGCGGTGGCGAGAAATATCCTGGCGGTAGTCCGGGCGGCGTCCCGAACGAGTCGTCGCCACCGAGCGGCGGCGGTCAAACCGCGAGCGGTTCACCGATTTCTCCCGGCAATGGCGGAGGCAGTAGTGGAAATCCGCCAGCAGGAGGTGGCGTGGCCTATCCCGGGGGAAATCCAGGCGGCGTGCCGAACGAGTCGTCGCCACCCAGCGGCGGCGGTCAGACCGCGAGCGGTTCACCAATTTCTCCCGGCAATGGCGGAGGCGGTGGTGGAAATCCGCCAGCAGGAGGTGGCGTGGCGTATCCCGGGGGAAGTCCGGGCGGCGTCCCGCAGCAGGCGGCACCGGGTAATGCGACCCAGAATCCCGGCAATGGCACTGGTCATGGCGCCCTCAAAGGGCTGAACGACTTCGTCAACAATATCGCGAACAAGATGCAGCCACCGCCGTCCTACGGAACTGGTCAACCCTATACCGGGCCGCTCGCGATCAACGGCCACTCGCCGCTCTACTACGCAAACGAGGCCATCAACAATCTCGCCGGCGGCGGTAACGGGCTTCAACAGGCAAGTCAGGCAGCGACGCAATTCGCCAATCAGAACTTTAGAGATCAATGGACGCAGCCGATGAGCCCGGCGCAGGCGACGACGCAGGTAGCAGGCGCGTTCGGCGGCGCAGTCTTGGGCAAGGGTCTGGGTGCGGGAGCCGGCGCGCTGCGGCAGGCGCTCGCTAACAAAAGCGGACTCGCCAATGCGGTCGGGAAATCGCTCTCGGCCGGAATTCAGGCCGGTAAGGAGGAGGCGCAGAACTTCTCCGGATTCGGCAGCCCGGCAAATGGCGCGAACGCGACTGGTGGCAACCCCGGAGGAAACTCGCAGGTACCCGCGAATGGAATACCGGAGTCAGGCGGCGCCCCGCCTGGTGAGAATCCGCTTCAGCCAGCCTCCGCCGGCGAGCCGCCACCGAGCACCTCACCGCCTCCGGGCAGTTCGCCAACAACGCTCAACGGTGCAGTGCAACAGATGGCCGATGAGTTCAGCTCTGATTTCGGCACGAGTGCGCCATCAGAGGCGGGCTCGCCGGAAAGCTCGGCCGGACCACTAGGCAGCGATACACAATCGCCCTGCTTGGGTAATAACGCATGCTTCCCGACTGCGGTCCGACAGGCACAGTTATGGAAAGATATGGAGGATCTCGGCACGCTGCCGCCGGGTACCAGAATTAACGGTGCGATTGCGTCGAATCCTAACAACACCAATATGATGATGAACTCACGCCAGATTCAACAGCAACTGCGCCAAGTTTTTGGCGGAACCGCGGCCGCCAATAACCCCGTCTATACGCCGGCCGAGCGCCTCGCGCAGCAACAAGGAATACCGATTCCGGTCTCGCCCACACGACTTAGCCAGATTCTGAATTCAGGTCAGGATGGCAATCAGTGGCTAATCTTCATCAAGCCGACCGTAAACGGTCCGGGCCACGTGTTCAATGCACGCACGGTTAACGGTGCAACACAGATGTGGGACGCGACGCAGCGAATGGATGGAAGCATGTGGTTCTCGGCGCCGCTGCAACAGGTTTTCGCTTACCAGTTGTTCTGAGAAGTATCAGCGCAGTTACTGATTGAGCATTCCGCGCGTTATCGTGACCACATCAGTCTGATTCCCGCGCGTGATTGCTCCGTAAAAGGCCCGCGCCGCCGCGCACTGGTTCGCCGGCGTCTGATGTTGCGGATCTTCGAGCACCTGCTTCAGCAATTGCGCATCGCTCGATGACATCTGGCCTACTATTCGGTTCATGGATTGCTGGAAGGCTGCAGGTGAAGGCGCCGGAAGGCCCGGCGCGCCGTTCATTGCCGCGACCGCCGCGCGATCGAAAAGCTCTGCCCACTGACGCTGCTGATCGTCGGGTAGCGCTTCAATTGCAGGAACAAGGTTCTGCGGATTGCCCGACCAAAGCCCGGCACACGTAGTTACATCGCTTTGCGCGGCGAGTTCCGAACGCAAGGTTGTGAAGTTCATCAACGATTGATCGTCAAGACCCCGAAAGCCGCTGACTGCAGCCGCACTCATCAATTGAGAAGCAGTCATCGACGCACCGTCAGGCGACCGTCGCGCTACCGAGTCCATCGCCTTCGCGACGTTCGGATAGCTCTCTTCGAGCGTCGCCTGGAAGACCGATGGCCCCTGCCGCTGCATCGCGTAGCGCATCAACGCGAAGCCGGCGAGCGCGAACAGCACGATCACGATCAGCAGCCGCCGGCCCCATCGTGAGCGTTTTCGAACTTTCGGCGCGCCCGCGCCGGGCCTCTGAGTCGCGGCCATCGATGATTCCCTCCCCTATCGATGAATGTTCTCTTTACCTTGCGCGCCGCGATGCCGCTACAGCGGCCTCCGGGGCGTTGCCTTCCTCCTATCAAAAGAAGCAGAGATAGGGATGGAGGATGCTCTCGATGGCCCAGATGGATGTTTACGAAGCAATGCGCACGCTGCGCGCCGTGCGGCGCCTCAAGCCCGATCCGATTCCGCGCGACGTTCTGAGTCGCGTGTTCGAGGCCGCGACCTTTGCGCCGACCGGCGGCAACGCGCAGCCGTGGCGAATCGTTGCGGTCAGCGAGAGCGCGTCGAAGCAGCGCCTCGGCGAGCTTTACGCGGATCTCTGGCGTAACTATACGAAACGATTTCGTCTCTTCCCTGCGGACATGCCCGCCGATGTCCGCGAGCGCACCGAGCGCACGCTGAAGGCGGGCGACTATCTCGCGGATCACTTCGGTGCGACGCCGGTTATCGCGATGTTCTGCTTCAATCCGAAGAACATGGCGATAACGGACTCGGAGCAGCCGCGCCCTTCCGTCGTCGGCGGCGGCTCGGTCTACACCGCCGTCGAGAACCTGCTGCTGGCGTGCCGCGCCGAGGGCCTCGGATGCGTGCTGACGACGCTTCTCTGTGAGCGCGAGCCGGAAGTACGAAAGCTGCTCGCGATTCCCGATCCATGGTACACGGCGGCCGCGATTCCGATTGGCTACCCCGTGGGACGCGGTCACGGTTCGCTGATTCGCCGTCCGGTCGCGCAACTCGTGTATCAGGATTCGTGGGGCAAACCGTTCCAGAGTTGACGAAGGAAGCGCCGTCTGAATATCGGGCGGCGATTCCTGGATTCGAAAAGCCGACGAGGCTCGAGCGGTTCGGCCTCGTCGCGCTGTTTGCGGCCGCGATCGTGTTTGGCCCGCTTGTCGAGCTGCGCTCGGCGTTTCTTACCCATCGGCGGACCGACCTCGATGTCTTCCTGCGCGCGGCATGGGCGGCGCGAACCGGCCGCGATATCTACACGATTACCGATCCCAACGGATGGCATTTTCACTATCCGCCGATCTTCGCGATAGCGATGATCCCGCTCGCCGATCCTCCGCCCGGCGAAAGCCGCACGGGGATGCTCCCGTATCCCGTAACGGTCGCGATTTGGTACGTGCTGAGCCTCGTTATGCTCGCGGCTGCCGTGCACCTTCTCGCGTCGGCGCTCGAGCGGGTGGGCGCACGCCGAGGGGGGATTCCGCCGCCCGGGTCGCGCGCATGGTGGGCGCTCCGCGCGATTCCGGTCGCGATCGCGCTCGCGCCGATCGGCAACACTCTTAGCCGCGGACAGTCGAACTTTGTCGAGTTGCTCGCGCTCGCCGCGATGATCGCGGCGATCGTCGAGCGGCGCTCGATCGCGGCCGGCCTATGGCTGGCAGGCGCGGTGTGTATAAAGGTGATTCCGCTCTACCTGCTCGTTTATCCAATCTGGCGGCGTGACTTCAGGATGCTCGCGGCGTGCGCGGCAGGGCTCGCGTTCGGACTCGTCCTGCTACCGATGACCGTGCTCGGGAGCGCGCAAACGATTGGCTACTTCGGCGAATGGAATCGCGTGTTACTCGAACCCGCGATGGGCGGCGGCAACGATCGCTCGCGCGCAGAGGAATTGCTCGATATCAATGG
>JASHQJ010000128.1 GCA_030037595.1 Candidatus Binataceae bacterium | reverse complement strand
GCAAAGGATCGATACGCGGCGCCGCCGGCGAATCGACGATCGCGATCGCGCCCTGCCCAAGCATCGACGCCTTGTCGCTCATCTTGGATGCGAGCCAGGCTATCGGATCGCTAAGGGGCGCCGCACGCAGATCGATTCGCGCAAAGGAGAGGCACGAGGTGCGCAGCTCGAGCGCGGCAAGATCGAGGAAATCCTCGCCAACGTCTATCCCGACGATTGCGGCGCGGCGCGCGATGCGGAGGCGGGCGATTTTTGCTGGTAGAGGAGCTGGTATTCGCGTCTCCCTCCGATCACTTTCTTCACGTAGTCGCGCGTCTGGCTGTAGCCGATGTTTTCGACCCATTCGTCGTCGTCGCCCGGATACATCGCGAGCCATTTTTGAACCGCGTGCTCGCCGCCATTGTAGGCCGCAACGACGTGAATCTCGTTGCCGTGAAAGAGCTGCGTGAGGTTCCTGAGATAGGTCGTGCCAAGCGCAACGTTGACGGACGGATCATAGAGCTGGATATCTTCAGGGTTCACGCCGGCTTCTGGAGCCACCTTACGCGCCGTCGACGGAATAAGCTGCATCAGGCCGCGCGCATTCGAGACCGACGTCGCGTACGGATTGAAGAGACTTTCCTGGCGCGCGAGCGCAAGCACCAGCCACGGGTCGAGGCTCCGCTGCGCGGCCGCGCTGCGGAACAGGTCCCAGTATGCGCGCGGATAGCGCACGCGCTCCGCCACCTCGCTCTCGATCTGGCCGCGCTTCGCCATCGCGGTCGCCTGCTGAATCGCCTCGCTCCACGCGCCCGCCTTGTCCAGTCCGGCGAGCACGAAGATACGTACGCCAGGAAGGCCGCCGCTCTTCGACTCGATCGCCTCCAGCTCGTAGGGCTCGAGGTCCTTGAGCCCGAGCGCGTTGAGCGCCTGCCAGCGCGCGAGATGCGTCTCGGCCGCGGCACTGACTCGCGGCACTCCCGCGTAGGCGGGATCCGGCGCAGACGCCGCCGGCAGATCGACCGCTACCTTGCCGCCGAGCCTCATGCTCGCGAGCTCGGGGTAGTAGTTGCTGTCCGTGGTTTCCGCGAGGCGCACCAACTCCGCTCGCGCAGCCTCGGTTTCGCCATTCTTCTCGAGCGCGCGCGCATGCCAATAGACGAACATGTCGCGATCGAGCGGCTCGCTCGCGTGACCGTGAGTGAACGCCGCCGCCGCTTGTGCGTAGCGGCCCGCCATGTAGTAGGTCCATCCGATACGGAAGCGGCCGTCGAGCGCGTATTCGCTTTCAGGATAGCGCGCGTCGAGACGCCGATCGGCGGCGCGCGCCGCCGCAAACTTTTTTTCTTCTTCGTAGACTCGCCCGATCCGGTAGAGCGCCGCCGGCGCCTCTTTGCGCGAAGGAAAGTGCGCCGCGATCTTCGCGAACGACGTGATCGCATTCGCATAGTCATTGTCGTGCCAATAAAGCAGCCCGAGGGCTTCCAGAGCCTTCGGCGCGTCGGCGCCGCCGGGAGCAAGGCGCAGGTAGCGAAGCAATGCGGCGCGCTGTTCCTGCGGTTCGGGTTTGAGCGACCGCGCCACGATCCACGTCAGCTCCGCACGCATCTCCGGTGCCGGCGACATCGCGAGCGCCGCCTCGGCCTGCACCCGCGCATCGCTGAGCTGGCCCTCTTCGAGCAGCAGCGCGGCTTCGTCGTGGTGATAGTCGAGCGTGTCGGTCGCTATCATACCCGCATGCTGGGTCAGCAGTTCATACGCGAGTGTGCGTGCAGGACCATCCTCGTCAGAGTGGGGATACAGATGGCGGAGCTTCATCGTGTGGTCGTACGCGACCCGATAATTGCCGGCGGCGGCCAGTGCGCGCGCTTCGACCAGCCGCGCCTTTCGCTCGATAGTCTCGTCTGACGTTATCGCGATCAGATGCGCCGCGGTCGCGGACGCTTCGTCATTCATGTGAAGGCCAAACTGAACCTCGGCGAGTTCCAGTTCGCCGTGGGGAGCGAGCACGCTCGTTGGATATTCGTGAATCAACTGAGTGAAAGAAGCTGCCGCGCCCGCGAGATCGTTCTGCGCCTGCTGCGTGCGGCCGAGAAAGTAATGCGCGTAGTCGGCGAGGACCGGATTGCTCTGCACGGCGGCTCGAAGGCGGTCCGCGGCCGTCGCGTAGTCTTTCGCCCGAAACGCGCGGTAGCCATCGGCGAACGCATCGCCTGACGATTGCGCGGGCGCACCTTCGACCGCGGCCAGCGCGCTCATCTGCGAACTGGAGGGCGAAGCGCTCGAAACGAACAACACCGCAGCCACAACTCCAATAACCACCCCAACACGCCGCTTCGTCTTCATCTAATGGTCTCGCTTGGCGTTTTCGATGTGCGCTCTTCAATTTTGCCTTGTCGCGAAGCCTTCAGCTATCCACCCTTGCTCGCGTGCGGCTGGTCTGGAAGATTCAACGATGACCGGCGTTTCGCAATTCCGATGACACAAACGCTTATCCTTGCCTCAGGCTCGCCGCGGCGGCGCGAACTATTAGCCAGGGCCGGAGTCCGCTTCGAGGCAATCGAAAGCGGCGTGAGCGAGACTCGCGCCGTGGGCGAATCTGCGCGTGACTATGCGCTCCGTCTCGCGCGCGACAAGGCTCTCACCGTTTCCACACTTCATCGCGAAGCGCTCGTGATCGGCGCGGACACGATCGTCGTCTGCGATGGGGTCATCCTCGAAAAGCCCGCGGACGCGCCTGAGGCGGTGCGGATGCTGAAGATGCTTTCGGGTAACGTCCATATCGTTATCACCGCGTTCGCGCTTGCGCGCGGCGGGCAAGTGTTGGAATCAGCACCGGTCGAGAGCTGCGTCACGTTTCGCACGCTCAGCGAGGATGAGATAACCGCGTACATCACGACTGGCGAACCCTTTGACAAGGCCGGCGCCTACGGTATCCAAGGCCTCGGCGGCGGCTTCATAACTCATGTCGATACCGCGCGCGACAACGTGATGGGCCTCCCCGTCGCCAACCTGGTCGCTGCGCTCAAGCGGCACGGATACCGCGAATAGATGCTCGCGCCCAAAGAAATCGCGGCGCGCCTCGATGACGTGCGCGGCCGAATCGATTCGGCGGTGCGGCGATCCGGGCGTGACCCGCGCTCAGTACGTTTGCTGCTTGCGAGCAAAGCGCAGCCGCCTGAAGCGATCGCGGCGGCTTACGAAGCGGGCGCACGCGATTTCGGTGAGAATTACGTCCAGGAGGCTATCGGCAAGCAGAAATCACTACGCACGCTGCGCGATTTAAAATGGCATATGATCGGCCACCTCCAAATCAACAAGGCCAAGCTCGCGGCATCCACCTTCGCGTTGATTCACAGCCTAGATTCGACGCGGCTGGCCGAAGCGCTCGCGCGCGCGGCTGCCGGTTCGCGCGTAGTAACGCTGATCGAAGTAAACCTTGCGATGGAGACAACCAAGAGCGGCATTTTCAAAGCCGAGGCTGAAGGTCTGATCGAGAGTGCGCGGGACAAGGTCGATATCCGCGGCCTGATGACCATTCCACCGCCGAGTGAAGACGCGCGCGCGGCCCGCCGCTACTTCGCGGAGCTGCGGAACCTCAGGGATCGGCTTGCGACCTCGACCGGCCTTGCGCTAAGCGAGCTTTCGATGGGAATGACCGACGACTTCGAGATCGCGATCGAGGAAGGCGCCACGATCGTTCGGGTCGGACGCGCGGTGTTCGGCGAGCGCATGCGATGAAAAAGCTCGGCTTCATCGGCGGCGGCAACATGGCGGGCGCGCTCGTCCAGGGGCTCATCGCGCACAAGGTCTTCAAGCCCTCGGAAATCATTGTCGCCGATGTCGTCGCCGCGCAGCGCCGCAAGCTCGCGCGCCTCTACAAGGTCGCAGTAACCGCGCGCAACCTCGACGTGCTGCATGAGGCGCCGAGCGTCGTGTTCGCAGTGAAGCCGCAGCAGATCGATGAAGTGCTGGCGGAAATCGCAGCCGCCGTACCATCTGCAGCGAACAAACGTCGAAGCAATTCGAAGCGCCCGGCGTGCGCATCGCGGCTCTACATCTCGATTGCTGCCGGCATAACTATCGAACGAATCACAGCTCTGCTCGGCAACAACGCGCGCGTGATTCGCGTGATGCCAAACGCCCCGGCGATGGTCGGCCTCGGGATGGCGGCGCTCGCGGCCTCGCGAGCGGCTTCCAAGGCCGACGTGGCGCTCGCGCTCAAGATCTTCGACGCGGTCGGCGACGCCGTCATTGTCGAAGACGAGGCGATGCTCGACGCGGTGACTGCTCTGTCTGGCAGCGGTCCGGCCTATGTTTACCTGTTCGCCAAATCCCTCGCCGACGCGGCAGTGAACGAAGGGATTCCCGCCGCGCTCGCGCTCCGAATGGCGTTGCAGACGTTGCGCGGGGCCGAGCAGGTGATGCGCACGTCGAAAGTGGATGCTGCCGAACTGATTCGAGTGGTCAAGTCTCCCGGCGGCACCACCGAGGCCGCGCTCAACCGATTCGCCGAGGCGGGCTTTTCTGATATTGTGGCGAGCGCTCTGCATGCGGCCGCGGCGCGCTCGCGCGAACTGGGCCGCGCACAGCATTAGCGAAACCATCCCCCGTGTACGCCTGGAATAACCTCATCATATTCATCGCGCAGATGCTCGAAGGTCTGCTGCAAATTTATTTTTGGATCGTGATCATCGCGGCGGTGCTGACCTGGATCGAGCCGAATCCGTACAATCCGATCGTGCGCTTCCTATACGGCGTGACGGAGCCGGTGTTCGATTTCGTTCGCGAGCATATCCCGGTCGTGTTCGGTGGAATCGATCTCTCACCGATCGTGGTTATCATCGCGATCGAATTTCTGCAGCAGTACTTGGTGCCCACCCTCGCTCATACTCTCATCTACGGCTTTGCGTGAGCGAGCGAACCGTAGGCTCACGGTGGGCGAAGAAACGTCGAATCGTTGACACCTTCAGGCCAAGTGATTAACTCATGATTGTAACGGCGTTGTCCTGTCGTTAGCACTCGGATTAGTCGAATGCCAATCTACGAATACAAGTGCAACAAATGCGGCGTTTTCGAGGTGATGCAGAAAATCACCGATGCGCCATTCAAGAAGTGCCCTACCTGCAAAGGAAGAGCGGAACGGCTCATCTCGAGCACCTCGTTCGTGCTGAAGGGTAGTGGCTGGTACGCGACCGACTACGCAAAGAAGGGCTCCAACAAATCTGAAGCATCCGAATCCGCCAGCACTGCGAGTTCGACCAACGGCAGCGCCTCGAAAGATGGCGCGTCGAGCACATCGAGCGATTCCGGCAGCAAGCCCGCCACCGAAAAATCTGCTCCCGCGAAGACCGACTGATCGCTGACGCGCGTCAACCTCAAGCCGCGGGGTAGCAGACCCTGCGGCTTTTTTGTTTCAATTGGGCGCTCGTGGCTCTCGCGCCACGCACACATCATGCAAGCGCTCGCTTTCGATCAGCGGCTCGAATATCGCCGTGACTATCCTGACCTCGCGAGGCGCCGCGGCGAGAGCATCGTACGCGTCTCACTCGCCGGCATCTGCGGGACCGATTTAGAGATCTCCCGCGGCTACATGACGTTTCGCGGCATCCCGGGACATGAGTTCGTCGGCCGCGTCGTCGAGGCATCGAATCCTGAACTTCGCGGTAAACGTGTAGTCGGCGAGATTAACGCTGGATGCGGCCGCTGCGACGCGTGTATTGGCGGCCTCTCGCGCCATTGCCCGAATCGGACGGTGCTCGGAATACTCGGCCGCGACGGCACTTTCGCGGAGTTTTCGACGCTGCCTGACGAAAACCTGCTGCCCGTGCCCGATTCGATTCCCGACGACGCGGCGGTCTTCACTGAACCACTCGCTGCCGCGTTCGAGATCTTCGAACAGATTCATATTGGCCGTAACCAATCCATCCTTGTGCTCGGCGACGGACGGCTCGGCGCGATGGTCGCGCTAGCGCTGAATTCGCGCAGCTATGAGCCGCTCGTCGTTGGGCATCATGCGGAGAAGCTCGAACGCCTGAGTGCGCTCGGCCTCAACACGACGGAAACCGCGCCCGACGGCAAGTTCGATTTCGTTATCGACTGCACGGGCAAGGGCGACGGATTTCGCGACGCGCTCGCGATGGTCGCACCGCGCGGCACGATTATCCTGAAAAGCACCGCTGCCGCGGGCGCGGAGCTCAACCTGGCGCCCGTCGTGGTCAACGAAATAACGGTGCTCGGCTCGCGATGCGGCCGGTTCGCACCGGCTCTGGAAGCGCTCGCGGCGAAACGAATCGATCCACGGCCGTTGATCGATGGTATCTTTCCGCTGAGCGACGGCCTCGATGCGATCAGTGCCGCCGAAAATCCGTCAAACTTCAAGATCCTGCTGAAACCCGCGTGAAGTTGCCCCGAGCTTCGTCACGCGCGCGCGCTGATCTCGCGATCGTCGGTGTCGATACGGGAGGAACTTTCACCGACCAGGTCGCGATCATTGACGGCAAGCTTCAAGTGCAGAAGGTGCTGTCGACGCCGCATGACCCCGCCGACGCCGTAATTCGCGGGCTGAGCGAGATGCTCGACGCGCGCGCGCCCGACGCGCTCACCTACAGCTCCACGGTCGCGACCAACGCGCTGCTCGAAAAGAAAGGCGCACGCGTCGCGATAGTTACGAACGCCGGTTTCGAGGATCTAATCGAAATCGGCCGCCAGAATCGCGACGATCTGTATGCGCTCGCGCCGACGCGTCCCGAGCCGTTGGTCGCCCGCACGCTCCGGCTCGGGGTGAGCGAGCGCACGCTCGGCGACGGACGAATTGCGACGCCACTCACTCGCGGTGAGCTGGCCCGCGTCGCCAAGGTTGCACGACGCTCGCCTGCCCAGGCTTTTGCCGTCTGCCTCCTTCACTCGTATGCGAATCCCAAGAGCGAGCTTCAAATCGCGCGCTGTCTGAGAGCCATCGGGCGCCCGCTCTCGGTCTCTCATCGACTGTTGGCCGAGTACCGCGAGTACGAGCGCTTCTCGACCACCGTCGTCAACGCGTACGTCGCGCCGCGAATGTCGTCGCATCTAAGCACGCTCCGCCGGCGCCTCGCCCGAGGACGGCTTCGCGTGATGCAATCCAACGGCAGCGCGATTGGCGTTGAACTCGCGCGCGAAGAGCCGGTCCGCACGATTCTTTCGGGACCGGCCGCGGGCGTTATCGGCGCCGCACGCCTGGCGGCGTCGCTCAGTACCGATCGCTTCATTACGTTCGACATGGGCGGCACTTCGACCGATGTCTCGCTCTTCGATCGCACGGCGCGAATCCGCACCCTCAGCTATCCCGACGGATACGCCGTGCGCACGCCGGTCATCGATATCCACACGGTCGGCGCGGGCGGCGGCTCGATTGCA
>JASHQJ010000127.1 GCA_030037595.1 Candidatus Binataceae bacterium | reverse complement strand
GCCAAGGGCCGCCTGGCGCGCGCTCGCCGGGCGATGCAGGCGGAGACGGAGAACATGGCTCCCTTGAACTGACTATAAATTCCTTGATGATATTTCTCTGGCCGCCCCGACGGCACAAAACGACCGAAACGCGCCTTTAAAGTACGTGAGATGTACCCCGGTTTTGGGATTTCTCCGACTTATGCCACTGAGCGATTTCGTGCACGCACAGGTCAGTCTGGGCTCAAATAGGGTTTTTGTGGGCACTTTGGAGGTGGAGAACGGTTCGCTTTCTGCCTGGTCCACCAGTAAGTCCTATCTCCTTTAATATACTAAACTTACAGGGATTAATCTGCGAATTTCCCCGCGAAATTCGAATCTTTCGCTCGCGAAGGACAGCGGATATACAAAGCAGCGCTTGGCCTGGTGCTCGAGTTGGAGGAGAGTGACAATGACTTTGACGCCGGGAGAGCCAAGCAGCTGATGCGCGAAATCGCAAGTGGTTTCCGGCGATGGCCGCGGCAGTGGAATCGAGAAAAGAAGAAACGGGGCCATCCACCCCTTTGGAAGGCTCGAATCGATTCGGTAAAGCTGGTTTCTACGCACGGAAAATCTGCGCCCAACCGACTTCTGCCCTCCCGAGTCGACGCGCGAGAAGTTCTCTGTGAGCTTGTGAACGCTTTCCAATCTCTGGCATTTCCTAATCCTCTAGAGATGCACTCCTATCTTCGCTTCGGGATTCGCCCATTGTTGTATAGCATTCTAAGGCGCGAATTTCTTCAGCCTCGAGACATCGGCGTCTGCGCCAACACTCAATGTCGGGACTTCTTTGAGGTTGAGCGCGCAGGTCAGCGCTTTTGCGACAAGGAATGTTCACGTCATCAGCGCCAACGGGAATACTGGCAATCCCAGGGTAAGATAGCTCGACGAGACCGATTGGCTGTCCAAAAGAACGTTGCCCAAGACTAACATTTGCCGTGGTCCAAAATTCCCGGGAACCATCAGTGGCCAAACGCAGCCAGGTCTCCATTCCGGAGCCCTCAACGAAATAAGGGAAGGTTAAAACCATTGACCAAGAGCCGATCATTTCTGAGTCAGTTTCTGAAACATCTCAAGTTCTCGCTTCGCGTCGGCGGTTCTCCCCAATTGACGGTAGAGTCGGAGGAGAATGTAATGAGCATCCGTGTTCTCTGGATCAAGCTTTTCGGCCAGCTGAGCGTGGATGACTGCTTCATCGATATTTCCAACTGACCAGAGGGCCCGACTCAGCTTGATTTGAAGGTAGATCACGTTGGAGTTCTGTTGCAGGGCGGATTTGAGATATGGGATAGCCGACTGAAAGTTACCTCTCTGGCAGTAGATTAACCCGACCATTGCACTGGCTTTGCCATTTGTGGGATCGATGGCGAGTTCATCATTATATTGGGCCATGGCCGAGTCGAATTCGTCCTGCATGAAATAGCAGGTACCAAGAGCCTCATGGATGCCGGGTAGATCGGGATGGTCGCGCAGGATCTGATTGAGCGTTGCAGCGCCGCCGCGCCAGTCCTGCTGGTCCATGTAGATTCTGGCAATCAGGAAGAGCACGCTGGGATCGTTGACAGCAATACTACTCGCCATTCTTGCCGCATTCATGGCGGCGACATCATCTTTTAGCATGAGACGGGCCCGCGCAAGCCAAAACCAGGCGGTCTTATCTTGCGGGCTCTGCTTTGCGGCGCTACTCAGTGGGGCAAGCGCTGCGCGAGCATTGCCGTTCTTCGTCTCTTCAATACCGATGAACAGATTAAGGTTTGGATAGTCTGGACTATGGGCCGCGATGGACCCAAAACAATCAAGTGCTTTTTCAGTTAAACCCTGCTGATCGTAGATAAGGCCCATGTTGAAAAGGGCAGGGACAAACAATGGGAATTGGCGATGCACTTGTTGATACAGTCGGAGTGCCGCTACAAGGTTTCCACTATTCTGCTCCCGGATCCCATTAAGAAAAGCCGTTCGGTTGTCCGGCGGCAGCTCTTGCGCATCGGTGATGATCTGAGCAACTACAGGCAATGGGCTGAAGGCAACGGCTAGCAGAGCCAAGACGTAGAGCAGGCATAAACGAGGGCGCATCCATGTCGCGCTATATATTTTGTGAAGATCGACGAAGGTGCCAGTACAAGGATAGGGAGCAGCAGGATTCGATTCGCGGGGCTGCATATAACTCTCACCAACACCAACGCGATTTCCAAGATTGATGGACGAGGCTCGATCGTCATTGGGGTCGAGATAATGCTCGTACCGGTCAAAGCGATCGGGAGGAGCTGTTGCTTGGGCATTGCCCCCAAACACTCTATCCAGTCGCTTGATTAGCCCCTCAATGGGTAGTAGCCTCTGAAGCCTATCGCCAAACCATACTGAGCCGAGGAAGTGGATTTGCAGTTCAGTCACTGAAGATGGCCTTTATCTCTGAAAATCCGGCACGTAGTATTGAATGTCGCGTCACGAAAGAACCAGGTTCTTTTCGCCGGGCCACTTGCCGCCTGGATTCACGGGCGGCACGAGCACAAGACTACTCTCGCTCTCAATTGCGCGTCAATAATGCTCCAGACTGCTGATCTGCCAGTCCAACAAGCGCTTCAGTACTTTGGAAGAACAAGAATATCGCCACTACACAATTGCCAAGTTGAAGTCGAGAGGCCGACCAGCGCAGCACCTTGACGGGGGTGACAGATATTTGGGTCAAGACCTGTGCTCCGCAAGAATCGTCTACGCCCTGAAAAGGCAAGCCTTTCGGTCCGAGCGGATGGATGGTCGTTAGACGCCCTAGCGCTGCGTTGATGATTGGATCCATGAGCTTCTCGGGCCGATTCGGGTGGCATTTGATCTTCTTCGAGGTTGGGCGGGCGATGCTCCGAGTCTCGTTCGCGTAAGCTTCCATTTTCGAACAGCCTTGATTGCCGAGAATCTTCTTCGCAAGCAGTTGGCCTTCTACCGAAATCGAGAGATTCGGCCACGGCGCATGACCGATGCTCCTCGACTCTGGTTGATCCTGTGATCACGGTTCT
Organism: Candidatus Binataceae bacterium; assembly: GCA_030037595.1. Classification (GTDB taxonomy): domain Bacteria; phylum Desulfobacterota; class Binatia; order Binatales; family Binataceae; genus JASHPB01. The sequence goes on along the minus strand of JASHQJ010000127.1, from coordinate 2,239 downwards.
TTGATTGGAAATCTGCTCCCATACTCGTCAGGCCCGCGACCCTGACGGTGGCTTCTCAGACCGGCTCGTCAGAGATGACGATGCCGCGTTGCAGAGCCGCGCTTACGGCTTCTGCGCGGTCGCTCACGTCCAGCTTGGCAAAGATGCTGATTGTATGGTTGCGGACTGTATTCTCACTGTTTCCGAGGATGCGAGCGATCTCGCGGTTGGTCAGTCCGGTGACGAGCAGACGAAGGATCTGAAATTCGCGCGAGGTTAGCTCCGGCCGGCTGGAGCGCTGGCGCAGAATGTTTTCCATCCAGGCCGGTACGGAACGGCGGCCGCAGGCTACAGCGCGGATCGCCTCGAGAAGTGGCTCTCGGCCGACATCCTTCAGGACGTAGCCAAGTGCACCGGCTTCAAGAGCCTGGTAGATCTCTTCTTCACTGGCGTAGCTGGAGAGGATAAGTGCATGGGTTTCAGGCAATTCATCGAATACGGTGCGCAGCGCCTCAATGCCTCCTCCCCCGGGCATGCGAAGGTCCAGGAGAAGGAGATCGGGCCGGAGTCGGCGGCACTGGTCAATTGTCTGGGTTCCAGTGGCTGCCTCGCCAACCACTGCGATACCCGGCTCGCCATTTAGAAGACTCTTGAGGCCGAGACGAAATAACAGATGGTCATCCGAGATCAAAACGCGAATGAGCTTTTGCATCGAGGTGCTCCGAGTGGCGGATGGTCGTGAAGCGGAGAGCGCCCAAACGATGCAGCAATCTCCGGAAAAGAGATGATGCGTAACCCCAGGCGATGGAGTGTGAACGGGGAAGCGGCACGCAGACAATAACGTGTGTGCCGGCAGCGTCTGAAGTGAGCTGAAAATCTGCGTGGATGCGGGCAGCGCGCTCACGCATGCCGGCGATTCCATAGTGACCTTCCTCCGCGCCGGGTGCGGCTTCAGCACTGAAGCCGTGTCCGTTGTCAAAAACTCCGACCGAAAGAAGGCCTGAGGAGTAATCAAGCTCTACTTGGATGAGATTCGCTTGCGCGTGGCGGACAGTATTCGCGACGCACTCCTGAATAATCCGTAGGAGGTTGGACTCGATTTCGATCGGGAGCCGTCGCTCTGCCTCGCTGCTACGGATGCTGAGGCTGATGCCGCTGGAAATCTGCAAGGCGAGGAGGTGACGCAATAAGTCGGAGAATGGGGCGTCATAGTGCAAAGCACGGAGCGAAGCAACAGAGAGATGGGCTTCGCTGCGGCTGCGTTCGGCCATCTGCAGCGCGCGTGTGACGGAGTCGGGCGCATTAGGGCGTCCATTGCGATCAAGGGCGCTCTCAAGCTGGAAAGCGATAGCGGCGTAGCCCTGCGCCAGCGTGTCATGAATTTCGCGGGCCATATGCAAGCGCTCGTCGAGGACGGCCTGCATGCGCCATCGATCAGCACGGGAGTAGAGGAAGAAGCCGAAGAGCGCGGCAATCGCAAGGACCATAGCTGCGGCGAACAGATTGCGGAGAGTCCACCATGGCGGGCCGGCCAGGACCTGGACATCACCGGACGAACGCAACAAGATGGCAAAGGGCACGGAGTTGTTGGTGAATGACTGATCGACAACACAGACACCGCGCACGCGAACTGTGCTGTGATGCGGGATTTGGTCCAGCGATGAAGGGTCAACAAGCGAATCGATAATGGCAAGGAAATACTGGTGGCCGCTGTGCAGCAGGAGCACGGCGCGGCCTGCAGTAGGGTGCTGGGCGCCCTCCACCTCAGCCTCTGTCTCGATGAAGCGGGCATCGTAGAGGCCCGTCGCGGCCTGTGCTGCCGTCACGGAAATCGGTGGAGCAGGACTACGTTGCCAGAGCACGTGCCCGGTGGCCTTATGGAGGACAGAGCTGAAGCGAGAGGGTTCCACTTCCCCTGTGATCTGCACTTCATCGCCAATTTTGAGGGAAGGCGAATGTACGAAGTCGATCGCAGCGCCACCGCTGGCATCTTGAACGTAAACACGGGGCGAGGTGAGGGTAACGCTGCCGCGAATGGAGACGGAGGTTGGCTGGACCGGCGACAGGTTGGAGAGCTGGCCGACTGCGGCCAATGGGGTAGTGGCTGCCTGCTGGAGCGCCTCTGCAAACGTGGGGCTGACCTCGGGCTGATTGAGCCGCAGGGAGTTGAAACCGGCTTCACTTTGCAGAGTGCCGGGAGCAGGCTCTGGCGGGGCGTGAGCCAATATCGGGTCGATGTCGGCAGGACCGGCCTTGACTA
>JASHQJ010000126.1 GCA_030037595.1 Candidatus Binataceae bacterium | reverse complement strand
TAAGACCGCGCACCCATTTGGCGCTCTTCCAGGCGTACAGTTTCGGCACGATGAGACGAAGCGGCCATCCATGATCGGGCGCGAGGTCGCGGCCGTCATGGCGATGCGCCAGCATCACGTCGTCGTCGAGGAACTCACTGAGCGGCAGATTCGTCGTGTAGCCGGCCGCGCATTCGACGACGACGAAGTGCGCCTCGGGCTTTAGCCGCACGCGCTTCATCAGGTCGAGCACCTTCACGCCTTCCCAGGTGTTGTCGAGGCGCGACCAGGTCGTGACACAGTGGAAATCGGACAACTGGGTCGATTGCGGCAGCGCGCGGAATTCCTCGTAGGTGAACCGAAGCGCCCCATCGACCGCGCCGGTGATACGGAAATCCCAAGTCTTGGGATTGAAGCTTGGAGTTGGTCCGTAGGTGAGAACAGGAAATTTGTCAGTCAGAACCTGGCCGGGAGGGACGCGGTTGTCTAGGTCCTCGGCTGGAAGAGGCTTGCCCATGGCACTCTAAATAGCCGAGCGGCTAAATCCACGAAAGGGTCCGCCGCATCGCTACTGGCTCGTATTAGTGCCCTTTCTCAGCGTGATCTCGAAGCCGCTGAAGTGGCGATCAATCGTGAAGTCGCTGAAGCCGCTCGCCCCGATGAAGTCGCGGAACTCATTCTCGCTGTAAGCCCGGCGCACCAGGAACCTGAAGATGACGCGGTTTACGATCGCGTCAAAGCCGCGATGGTGCTGGCTGACGAAGGCGTCGATCTCGTCCATCGAAGCGTCGCGCCGCATGTCGATCACCAGCGCTCGCCCGTCATCGTCCAGCACGCGGCGCATCTCGCTGAGCGCACCCACGGGGTCGGAGAAGTTCTTGAACGCCGCACGGCACAGCATGAAGTCGAAGCTCGAATCGCCAGATGGCATTCGCGCGGCGTCGCCGTGCTGAAAGTCGATCGCAACGCCTGCATGCTTCGCATTCTCGCTTGCGATCGTCACAAAGGTTTCACTGATGTCGAGGCCGGTGATTCGGAAATTGCCACGCCGCGCGAGTTCGATCGAGAAATATCCTGGTCCCGGGGCGACTTCGAGATGCGCTCGGCCAGCTCGACGTAGTCCTGCAGGTGCTTGCTGACGTACTCGTGTACCAGCGCGCAATAGGACCTTCCATTCCGATTCCGCGATAGGCTTTCTGCTGCATGGCAATGCTCTCCTGCTTCGTTTGCCAAGCATCAAAGCAAGACGGCTGCCATCGGTCATCGTAGATGTCGCGACGACGAATATCGCGTGATGCCGCCGCTCGCCTGCATCGCGACACTGCACTGCCGCAGCGTCCTTGCGCGTCAGGTCCGAGCGAGCGCGCGGACGATCGCGTCGGTGATTTCGGTGGTGCTCGCGCGGCCACCCAGATCGCGCGTCAGAGTCTTGCCCGAGCGAAGCACGGTACCAACCGCGGAGCGGATCCGGTCGCCCTCGTGCTCATGGTCCAGGTAGTCGAGCAGCATCGAGCCGGAGAGAATCGCGGCGATAGGATTCGCCACGTTCTTGCCCGCGATATCTGGCGCCGTGCCGTGAACGGCCTCGAAGATCGCGCCCTTGTCGCCATAATTCGCACCCGGCACGAGGCCTAGGCCGCCGACGAGTCCCGCGCACAAGTCCGACACGATATCGCCGTAGAGATTCTCAAGCAGCAGCACGTCGAACGATTGCGGATCCGTCACGAGCCGCATACACGCCGCGTCAACGATTTGCTCGTTGTACTTGATTTCCGGGTAGTGCTTCGCGACCGTGCGCGCGCATTTTAGAAACAGGCCGTCGGAGAGCTTCATGATATTGGCCTTGTGAATGGCAGTCAGCGACTTGCGCTTCATCTTGCGCGCATAGTCGAACGCGAACTTCGCGATCCGCGTTGAGGCGCGCGCCGTGATCACCTTCACGCTCTCGACGACGCCGGGCGCAACCTCGTGCTCGATTCCTGAGTAGAGGTCCTCGGTGTTTTCGCGCACCACTGTGAGGTCAACGTCGCGAAACGGCGTCTGAACGCCGGCGAAGCTGAAGGTTGGACGCAAGTTCGCGTAAAGGTCGAAGGCTTTACGCAGATGGACATTGATTGAGCGATATCCAACGCCTACCTGCGTCTCGAGCGGACCCTTGAGTGCGACGCGCGTGCGCGCAAGCGATTCCATCAGCGCGTTGGGCATGGGCGTGCCGTAACGTCGCATCGCGTTGCCGCCCGCCGACTGCCGATCCCAATCGATATCGACGCCGGTCGCGCCGATCACGCTCACTGCGGCCTCGATCACTTCCGGTCCGACGCCATCGCCGTGAATCAGCGTGACTTGCGGGTTTTGCTTACCGCGGACGCGAATCTTAGCGGCGCGTCGAGGTTTTTTTCCGTTGCTCTTCACGCTTAATTCCCAAGTGTTGAGGTCAGAGATTCAGGAGACCGATGAAAATATCGCTCACGTTGGTGCCGGTCGGCCCGGTGACAAACAAATCGCCCAGCTTCAGAAAGAAATGGTATGCATCGCATCGACGTTGCGCATCAGCGGCGTCGATAGATTGCGCCTTTGCGCGCTGAAGCGTGTCGCCGAATATGAAAGCTCCGGCCGCGTCGGTCGGCCCATCAATACCGTCGGTGCCGGCACTCAATGCGGCGAGCTTTGTGGCCTGGGCCGATTCGGCGAGCGCAACCGCGAGTACGAGCGCGAGATGCTGCGCGCGGCCGCCCTTCCCTCTGCCTTTTACCGTCACGACGGTCTCGCCACCGAACAAAACGCAGACATTGCTTTGTTTGATCGACGCGAGATGACTCGCGAGCGAGCGCCCGAGGTCGTCCGCCTCGCCCTTGAGCGTCGCGCCTCGCGCGACGGTGTACCCAAGTTCACGCGCCTTCACTTCGGCAGCGACAAGTGCAACTTCGTTGTCGCCGATCACGATATTTGTGACGCGCTCGAGAAGCGGGTCTCCAGCCTTGATCGTTTCAACGATTTCCCCGGCGACACCGCGTTCCAGCCGCTCGCGAACGGGCTCAGGCGCGCGTCCCCAGACCTTGCGCGGCTTCATCACGGCGATCGCATCGGCAAAGATAGTTGCGTCCGCCGCGGTGACTCCCGAGCCGATCGTGCCGAGGTCATTACCGGGCACGTCGGAAAGAATCAGCGTGACGACACGCGCGCCGTTCGCGGCGCAGAGAAGCTGCCCGCCTTTGACGGCCGAAAGATGCTTTCGTACGAGGTTCAGTTCGCGAATCGGCGCGCCGGCGCGCAGCAATGCCTCAGTCACCGCGATCTTGTCCGCGAGTGTTAGACGGTCGGCGGGCTTCACGAACATCGCGGATGCGCCGCCGCTCAGCGCGACGATCACGAGGTCATCGCGGCGCGTTTCCGAGAGCATCGCAATCGCGGCATCGGCGGCAGCCTCCGAACGCGCGTCGGGAATCGGGTGCGTACCTGGAACGAAGCGAATTTTCGAATGCGGCTCCGCTTCAGTGAGGCTCTCCGGCACGACGGCGAGAGCAGCGACGATTCGGTCACCAATCACCCGCTCCGCTCCCAGAGCCATCGCGCGTCCTGCCTTGCCAATTGCGAGCAGGAATATTCGCGGCGCTGACGCGACGATAGATGGAATCGTCTGCGCTGCAGATGAGCGGCCTTCGAGCGCACTCCGCACCAAGCGTGCTGGATCGACCGCCGCGATCGCGGTGCGGTAAATCTCCGTCAGATGCTCACGCGCGGTCTGATTTGAATCGTTGGCCACCGGTCGCACGACGCATCAGCGCCGCGGGCGCATCGTGCGAATCGAGCCGTCAGCACAGGCAACGAGAACGGTGGTCGCCAAGCCTAGGAAAAGTCCCGTGCCGACGACGCCGGGAATCGCGAGTAGCTCGCGATCCAGTTTTGCGGGGTTCGAAATCGGCCTCAGGCCGCAATCGAGAATGATATTGCCGTTGTCGGTGATGAACGGCTTGCCGTCGGCCTGGCGAACCTTCGGCTTCAGGCCAAGCGCCGCGACTTTCCGCGTCGTCAGCGGCTCCGAGAATGGCACCACTTCGACCGGCAAGCTACCGCGATGGCCAAGTTTCGGTACGATCTTCTCCTCGCCGACCAACACGACGAACTTCTTCGACGATGCGGCAACGATCTTTTCGCGCACCAGCGCTCCACCGTAACCCTTGATCATACTGAGACGCGAATCGACTTCATCGGCACCGTCGAAATCCGTATCGATGGCGCGCACATCGCCGAGTTCGATCACGTCGATACCGACCTCGCGCCCGAGGCCCGCGCTCGCGTTGGAAGTCGCAACGCCTCGCACGCTGAGGCCGCTTGCGCCGAGCGCGCGGATAAATGCGCTCGCGGCGTGACCGGTGCCGAGGCCGAGGACCTGTCCAGGACGCACGAGCCTCAGCGCATAGCGGCCGAGCGCGTCGAGTTGTTCGGGCGAAGCGGCGGGCATCTCAGGCGGCCGTCGGAAGAATCCGGTCAGCGGCTGCCCTGGCGGAGCAGGTTGATGAACTCCTGGCGCGTCTCGACATTGGTGCGGAACACGCCGAGCATCGCCGAGGTGGTGACGAAAGAATTCTGCTTTTCGATCCCGCGCATCCGCATGCACATGTGCTCCGCCTCGAGCACTACAGCAACGCCGAGCGGGTCAATCTCTTCCATGATCGTCTGCGCGATCTGTGTGGTCATCCGCTCCTGCACCTGGAGGCGCCGCGCGTAGATTTCGACCATCCGCGCAAGCTTCGACAGCCCGACGATTTTCCGATTTGGCAGGTAAGCCACGTGCGCCTTGCCCATGAACGGCAGCAGGTGATGCTCGCAGAGCGCGTAGAAGTCGAGGTCCTTGCACAGGATCATCTCCTGGTAGTCTTCCTCGCTGAAGAGCGCGCCGTTGATCGCGCGCTTGGGATCCTGCCGATAGCCGCTGGAGAAGTATTCGAATGCCTTCGCGACGCGCTCGGGCGTGCGCTTCAATCCTTCACGGTCGGGGTCCTCGCCCATGTAGCGCAGGATGGTACGGACGGCCTCCTCGACCTTGGCGCGCTCGCGCGCGGCGCCGTTGACTGCGGATGTTGGTTCGCCGTTGAGGTTGGTCCGGGTCATCGGAGCTTCTCCTTGCGCCACGCGCTGAAGCTCAGCGCCAGCTCGATTGCGAGCGAAGGTCCGCCGCCGCTCATGATGTTAAACGCGGCGACCTCGCCAGCCAACGACTGCATCAGGGCCAGGTTGGCCGCCAGCGACTCGGCGCGAACTTGCGCCTCGGACTTGCCGGCGTAGCGATCGAGATGCCCTGCCGCATCGCTAAGGTCCTTTACATTATCCTTCATGTACGCCGCCATCGCTTCACGCTTGATTGGCAGGATGCCGAGAACGGTCTTGAGCCCGAGCGCGCTCGCGCGCGCGATAAAGCGGACTGCCGTCTCGGGCTCGAAGACCGGCTGGGTGATGACGAAGCGGGCGCCGGCTTTTGCTTTGCGCGCGAGCAAGTCGAATTCGCGCTCGAGGTTCTTGCGATTCGGATTCGCAACTGCGCCCGCATAGAGATTCGGGAGCATCTTGAGCGCAGGCTTGCCCTCGCCCGTGTCGCCGCGGTTCAAAGCGCCGATCATGCCGAGCAGGCTGAACGCGTCTAAGTCGTGGCTGACGACGACGGAGCCGTCAGCGCCGGGCGGAATTTTGTCGCCGGTCATTGCGACGATCGCATCGATCTTCATCGCGGCGGCGCCAAGCAGATCGGACTTGAGCGCGAAGCGATTGCGGTCGCGGCACGAAACGTTGAGTACAACATTAAGGCCGAGCCGCGCCTTCACGATTGAGCCGAACGCGAGCCCCGACATCTTGACCTTGCCGAGGGAATTGTCAGTGAGGTTAATTGCGTCGACGTGGCCGACGAGCGCGGAAAGTCGCTTCAGCAGCGGTTCGGGATTGATGCCGCGCGGAGGGGATACTTCGATCCAGAGTCCGGGACGCTTGTCACTCAGGCATTCGGCGATGGTAGGCAAACTTGTTCTCCGCATGGATGCGGACGCGAGGAGTTGGGCGAGCAATCCCGCCGAGATTTCAGGCCTGGCGGCGCTCGGTAGCTTTGACCTTCTGGTACTTACGGTAGTCGTATCCTGTCGCCATCGCCATCAAGAGCGGTTCCATGCCGCCCTCGCGCTCGCGACGGAGCACGCGCAGGCGATCGAAGAACTCGCGGAAGTCCTTGTTGACGCGGTTGCGCCCGTCAACCTGCTGCAGGAAGAAGTCGTGCAGGCGCGTAACCGTGAAGCGGAGCGACGAGAACCGCAGCTCGTTGGGAAACGCGTCCCACTCGGCGAGCGACAGCGTGCGCACCGATTCGTACCCCGAGAGCAGATAGCGGAAGCGATCGAGCGAGTAGCCGCCGTCAACGAAGCAGAGCGCGTTGACCGCGGTTGCGATATCGAAGATGAACTTACCGCGGCAAGCGGCCTCGAAGTCGAGCATCGCGGTCAGCTTCTCACCGCGAAAGAGGAGGTTGTCGGCGAAAATGTCGCCGTGGATCACGCCCTTGGGCAGTTTTCCTTCGAGATAACGCGTCAGGTACTCGATTTCATCGTCGAGGGTGCGGCAGATCTTGCGGAAGTAATTCGGCAGCTTGCCGCGCACGGTCAGGTAGAGGTCGGCGATTCGCTCGAAGCTGAAACGGTTGTCGATGCCCTTCTTGTAGGCCTTGCCGATGACGTGGAGGTCGCCAAGCGCGCGGCCAATGGTCTCGAGCTGCGTGGGACGGAGCTTCGGCGCGGGCAGAATCCTGCCCTCGTGATACTTGAACAGCGATACGCACTTGTTGCTGAAGTTGCGGTAGAAGCGGCCCATCCGATCCTGCATCGGATGCGGGCAGGGAAAGCTGTGCTTGCGCAGGAACGAGAGCAGATCGATCTCCCGCTTCAGCTCGTTTTCACTTTTGACCTCGTCGATTCGAAGCAGGAATTTGCCCTTGGCGGTTTCGAGCAGGTAGTTGGTGTTGACCGAGCCTTCGGCGATCCCGCTGGCGATGCCGACGCGACCGAGGCCATAGTCATCCGCAAGCTCCTTAAGGAAGGGTTTGCTCAGCTCGGTGTAAACAGCCATGTAGGTGCAAAATCGAAATTTCGCGGCGCTTCCGGCGAGAGTCTAGAGCCAAGTGGATACTTCGTCAACTAGGGTCCAAAAAAGTTCCTAAACGATCGGTTTTTACTGCTCGGCGCAGGGCCGATTGCGACAAACGGCCAGCCGGATTATGAGAAGGCTCATGGCATCGAGCAAAAAAATCAGTCAAAAAACCCCCAAAAAGCCGCGTCCAGCCGTGCATGCCAAGCCTTCGAAGAAGAAGACCATTGAGAAGAAGCCGGCTCCCAAGAGCGCCACGTCCATCGGCGCGTCGATGGAGGGTCGCAAGGCCCCAGCCTTCTCGCTGCCCGATCGCCAGGGCAGTATCGTCTCGCTCTCCGACCTGACCGGGTCCGGCAACCTGGTACTTTATTTCTATCCCAAGGACATGACGCCCGGATGCACGATCGAAGCGTGCAGTTTCCGCGACAACCTAAGCGCGATTCGTGCGCTCGCTGCGCAGGTAGTCGGCATCAGCGGCGACTCCGAGGCGTCGCATCAGAAGTTCACCGACAAGTACGAGCTGAACTTCCCGCTGCTCGCGGACAAAGATAACAAGGTCGCGAAGGCCTACGGTGTTTACAAGATGAAGTCGCTCTACGGCCGGCAGTTCATGGGCATCGAGCGCACGACTTTCGTGATCGATCGCAACGGCGTCGTCCGCAAGGTCTTCCCCAAGGTGAAGGTCAACGGCCACACCGACGAGGTCGTCGAGGCGCTGAAGTCGCTCGGCTGACGAGCCTGCTTACGAGGGGGTCGCGTCGTTGGACGCGATCAGATTGTCGCGCAGGAAAGTGCGCAGTTCGGGCTCGACGCGCTTGCCCAGGTCATGCGACGAGGTCGGAAAGTAGCAGGTCCAGACCTTGGCGCCGCGCGCGCGGAGCTCGTCGGCGAGGCGCGCGGCCTGCTTGACGGGAATCCGGCGGTCGCTCTCGCCGTGAAGGATAAGCACGCTCACCTGCAGGCGCGGCGGCAGATGTTCGATCACGCTGCGAGCCTGGAGCGCCTTCCTGCTCGGCCATACTTCGCGCAGGATCGCGAGCTTGGTGCGAAGCGGAGCTTCGGGCCAGAAATGCACCAAGTCATAGGCGCCCGACTGGAGAATCAGCGCGCGCGGGCGCGCGTCGGAATCCATCAGGAGTCCGGCCGCGACTGCGCCGTTGCCGAGTCCCCAAACGGCGATTCGATTCGGATCCACATCCTTTCGCGCGGCGAGCAGGTCAAGGCCGTGACGCGCGGCTATCACCGACGGCGGCCCGACAAAGCGGCTCGGGCCCGACGATTTGCCGAAGCCGGGAATATTCACGCAGGCGACCTGCATCCCCATCGACGAGACGCGCTCGCTCATCGAGACGCACTGCTCCATCTTCTCGTCGCTGCCGTTGAGCACGAGCAGACTCGGCAGCCGGCCCGGCTCGGAGTTGCGCGTGAGGTATCCCTCGATATGGAACTGTTTGGGACCGAGGGCGATATCGTAGTTAAACGACTCGACGTTGCTGTAGCGGGAGAGAATCGGATCGCGAGCAAAGCGGCAGCCCGAAAGCGTTGCGGTGAGAGCCGCAGCTATTGCGAGCGCGATTAATCTTCGCGCAGCGGAAGCGTGACGTGGTCGCAGAGGGTCGGAATCGGCAGGAACGCATGTGTCCGCCATGATGCCCAGGCCGTGGTTCATGACCGGCATATACTACAGGTAGTCAAGGCGATTTGGAAATCATGTAGGATTGAATCCGACCCACCTTTCGCAAATACTCGTATGTTTACATGGTGCGCGCCCGCGCTATCGACGAAACAACAATGAAGACCCAGGCATCGGCAGTAATCAATTTCGATAAAGCTGGCGGCGTTATCCCCGTAATTACACAGGATTACGCGAGCCATCGCGTGCTGATGCTTGCCTACATGAATCGCGAAGCCTTCGAGGAAACCGTCCGCACCGGCCGCGCCTGCTACTTCTCGCGCTCGCGCAATCGCCTATGGCGCAAGGGCGAGGAATCCGGCAACTTCCAGCGCGTGCGCGAAATCCGCCTCGATTGCGACGAGGACACGCTGCTTCTGATCGTCGATCAATGCGGCGACGGAGCCGCGTGCCACGTCGGCTACCTCTCGGACTTCTTCCGCAAGCTCGATAACGACGAATGGAAGGTCGTTGACCAGCGGATCGTCGATCCCACCAAGTACGGCCCCGACTACGGGCATCATCCGGCCAAGAAACTGGCTGAATGAGCAAGTCGCCGTAGGCAATCAGCGAGGGGCAGATAAAATGCCGGTAAACGAACAAGTACTAAGATTCGGCATCCCAAAGGGGAGCCTCGAGCAGCAGACCCTCGACCTGATGCGCAAATCCGGATGGCGCATCAACGTCGGCTCGCGCTCCTATATCCCGAGCGTCGATGACCCGAGCTTGAGCTGCCGCATCCTCCGGCCGCAGGAGATGCCCCGCTATATCTCCGACGGCGACCTCGATGCGGGCATCACGGGCAGCGACTGGATCGTCGAAAACGACGTCAAACTGGTCGAGGTGCAGAGCTTCATCTACGCGAAGGTCTCGCTCCAGCCGACCAGGTGGGTGCTATGCGTGCCGAACGCGTCGCCCGTGAAGCGGCTCGAGGACCTCGAGGGCAAGCGCATCTCCACCGAGATGGTCGCGTTCACGCGACGGGTCTTTGCTGAGCGGAAAGTTAAAGTTGAAGTTGAATTTTCATGGGGTGCGACCGAGGCGAAGGTCGCCGAGGGGATGGTCGATGCCGCTGTCGAGGTGACCGAGACCGGCTCGTCGCTTCGCGCCAATGGACTCCGCATCGTCGAGGAGCTGCTGACCTCCACGCCTGTGCTCGTCGCCAATCCGACGGCGTGGCAGGACGAATGGAAGCAGAGCAAGATCCGGCAGATCGGTGTGCTGCTCCGTGGCGCGCTCGACGCGGAGAATCGCGTCGGGATGAAGCTCAATGTCGCGCGCGAGAATCTCGAGAAGGTGATCGCGCTACTGCCGTCGCTCACGGCGCCGACCATCGCACAGCTCTACCCCGCGCCGCATCTGAAGGGCAAAGAATGGCTCGCCGTAGAGACGATCATCGCCGAGCACACGGTGCGCGAGCTGTTTCCGAAGCTACTCGAGGCGGGCGCGGTCGGAATCGTCGAGTACCCGCTGAACAAGATCATCGGCTGACGCCGCGAATTTATCGTTAGCCACTTGGGCTGTCTGTCGCTTCGCGCGGGCCGCGATAGAGCGCTGACCAAAGCAAAACCAGGCCGGCAAGATTGCCGGACCAGAACACCACCCAAAAGAAGGTCTCGGGTGAAACCGCCGAGAGCCGCGACACGAACAGGAGCAAAATCGCGGCGCCCGCGACGATCACCGTCATGCCCGCCAACTTGAGATAGTCAACGCGATTCGCCCAAATTCCTAGCGCAGCCATCGCGATTCCGCAGACTGCGAGAATCGCCCCGTGCGTCTCGAGCATCGCTTGGTCAAGCACCGCAGAACATACGAGAGCCAGCGCGAGCAGAGTGCTCAGCAGGTCTGGAAGCATCGAGTTCTCCTTGATGAAGCCTTGTCAGGTAGCGCCAGGTCGCGGGTAGGATCACGAGGTAGGCGGCGGCGCTCGCGACGACGAGCGCTTTCCATCCGAAATGAAGCGGCGTTGCGAGCGCGATCGCAATCGCGAGCGCCACGAGCACGGCATAACAAATGAGGCCCGCCACCCTGAGCGCCGCGCTCTGATCCATCCGCGCCGCGCAATAACAGAGTCCGTACGCTCCCGCCGCCGTCGCCATCGCCCTGAGCAGCAGCGCGGTATCGACCATCGCATCCGGCTTCATGATCCACCCGCCGCCGCCATCGCTTGCTCGGGCCGGCGCGTGGGCGATTCGATGGCGCGGGATTGCAACGAGGTCATATACGAGCACCGCGAACTCACCCGCGAACAGCAGACCGAATACCGTCCGCGCCCACATGCTCTCGTTGAACCACGGCCGCCCCTGCATCGAGAGGAATGCGTTCCAGGTCGAGCCACCGATCGCGCGCTCGTAGAAAGCCTGATCGATTCCCGCTACCAGCAGCGCCCCGGCCATCCCAATCATGCCGGTGTTGAGCAGCGCGAAAGACCACTTCCAGGCGCGTCCATCGAGCTCGCGGCATCCGCGATGCTCTCCGATCGCCAGGTAGAGCACCGCGATCACGCCGCAGCCATACGCGCCCCAGAACGCGAAGTGCCCGTGCGATGCGGTCCACTGCGTGCCGTGCGAATAAAGATTGATCTGCGGCAGCGTCATCATGAAACCCCAGACGCCCGCGCCGACGAAATTGCCGAACGCCTCCGCCAGCGTCCAGAAAAACGCCGGTCGATTGGCAGCCTGGAGATGACGCTCCCCAGCGTCGTAAACCGCATGCACGACCATCCCGAGTAGAGGCAGCGGCTCGAGCGCCGAGAAGAAGCCACCAATCGCAAACCAGTAGCGCGGCGTGCCGATCCAGAAATAATGGTGGCCGAGACCAAGGATT
>JASHQJ010000125.1 GCA_030037595.1 Candidatus Binataceae bacterium | reverse complement strand
TACGAAGAGATGGTTTTCAAGTTTGCAGAGCACTTCCTCCTAATAGCCGCAGCGATGAACAAGCCCGGGCCGGACGGCATGTGGGATGAAGAGGACGGCTTCTACTACGACCTATTGCGGCTGCCCGACCGCAGCGCCAGGCGGCTCAAGGTACGCTCTATAGTTGGGCTGCTGCCTATTTGCGCCTCGACTGTGGTCGAGAAGTGGCAGCGCGGATACGTCCCACGCGCAATGGAGATGGTTTTGGTTCGTTTGCACCAGATGCCGGAGCTTCTGGAAACAATTCATCCAATAGGTGAGAACCACTTGGGGTTCCACGACCGAATGCTCTTAGCACTTCTCAACCCCGATCGGTTACGCAGGGTCCTCTCGAAGATGCTCGACGAAAACGAGTTCCTGAGCCCCTATGGCATTCGCTCGATTTCGAAGTTCCACGAAGACCACCCTTACGTCTTATACGCTGGCGGCCAGGAGTATCGGGTCAACTACCTTGCGGCCGAGTCGAACACCGGAATGTTTGGTGGCAACTCGAACTGGCGGGGGCCAGTCTGGATGCCGATCAATGTTCTACTCATCTGGGGACTCATGGCGTTCTATGTGTACTACGGCGAGGATTTCAAGGTCGAATGTCCAACTGGCTCGGGCAGGCTTATGAACCTCTTCGAGGTGAGCAAGGAAATCGCGGACCGGCTCACCCGGATATTCCTACGCGATGAGCGTGGCAGGCGTCCTGTCTATGGAGGAACAGAGAAGTTCCAGAGCGATCCGCGCTGGCGCGACCTGATATTGTTCTATGAGTACTTCCATGGGGACAACGGCGCAGGCCTTGGAGCGAGCCATCAGACAGGATGGACAGCTCTTGTGGCAAAATTGATTGAGATGTTTGGCGTCTTAGATGCCAAAACTGCCCTTGAGGCTGGCAAGGCTGCGGCGTTCGTCCATTTGACGCAGAAGGTGAGATAAAGAAAACGAAGTTTGGCGGGTTGCCGATGAAAGAGGTGCTTTAGCATCCCGTTGGGAAACCAACAGGAGATAGTAATGAATCGGATAGGTCTGGCTCTCTCTGGAGGTGGCTTCCGGGCGACTCTGTATCACCTGGGTCTGGTCCGTTTTTTGCGGGACGCCAAGCTTCTATCTCAGGTGACGCACATTACCTCGGTCTCGGGCGGAAGTATCTTTGCCGCACACCTCGCGCTCAATTGGGACCGTTACAACGGGTCACCGCACGAATTCGATGCTGCGGCGTCCGATATTATCTCGATGGTGCGCCTCGATATCCGCAATCGAATCGCCCGTCGTTTTCCCTTGACTATTCCCCTGCGCTGGCCGCGCCGACTCTTGGGACTCTCGAATCGCAAGCTCTCGCGCACAGGGCTGCTCGAATACCATTATGAAAAGTATCTGTACGGCGACACCAGTCTGTTCGAGCTGCCTAAGAAGCCGCAACTGCACATCCTCGCCACCAACTTAAGCGAGGGTTGTCTGTGCTCGTTCGCTCGCGACGGCTTACTGATCGTACGCCGGCAACCGGAAGGCACGTTTCGCATCGACCGCATCCGCGCCGGGCTGGCCACGGTGCCAATGGCGGTCACAGCCTCCTCTGCTTTTCCCGGATTCTTCCCGCCCCTAGAGCTGACAGGCGCTGATGTCGGCGCAAGCGGCGAGTTTGGCCGGCAGGCGTATATCGATGGTGGCGTCTTCGACAATCTTGGCGTGCGTATGTTTCGCTGCCTGGAACGCTCACTCTTGGCTGAGAATCGCCTCCAACGGGATGACTTTTTCGACCTTCCGGCGGTCCACAAGACCCTGCATGAGGCCAGCCAATCGACCGAGGAAACGCCGCTTCGCCGACTCGCGCAAGCTTTGGTGGATGCGGCTAAGTCCACCGAGGAAACGCCGCTTCGCCGGCTCGCACAGGTTTTGGTTGAAGAAGACGGCGAAGCGGCTCCGAACGGTCACGCCGGCATAGGGGCATCGGGTGGGGTCCCCTCATCGGTATCAAGGACCAACGAGGGAGACCTGGAGGAACGGATGCTGTCAAGTCTCCGGGATGTTATGGCTCACTACCAATTCTATCATGAACCGCTCTTCGCTCGTTTGAAGCCTGTTGATCCGGTCGCAGATGCATTCCTCCAAGAGATCAAAGTGGAAGGCCGGATTCCGAACGCTGTTGATCAAGTCTGGCTGAACCGGCACCTGTTAGAAGCCGCCTTTCGGGACAGCACGGGCCAACGTTGCTTCCGCCGGCTAAACAGTTGGCTGGATGCCGTCATTGTAAGCGATGTGGGCAAGCCGATCGCAGTCGAGGGCGCGCTCTCGGGCGGGATAATCCGAACAGCCTTGCGATCTAGTGACATCCTCATGGACCGCGTGTGGCAACTGGAACAGGAAACTTTTCGTCACACGGCCGGGTTCGTCTTCGCTCCAATTACACGGGTGGTAGAGCCAAACGAAGATCCGACAGCGCTTCACCCAGAAGTTCAGCGTCAGCTACCCAACATCCGCACTGACCTGGATCGTTTTTCGTTGCTTGAGATTAGCGCACTGTTGAAACACGGCTACTGCGTTGGCCGCAGAGTGTGCCAAGAGCACCCCGCACTGTTTGGCACAGACTTGCCGTGCGATGCGCCCTGGGATCCGGTTGGCGTTTCGCACGCGGCGCGTCTGATGCCCGTCTCCTCACCGATCGGCTATTCCCGGGCTCCAAAGGCGGCCACGGTCGATGCACGCTCTCTTCAAGCCTCGGCTGTACGCATCTTTAGATCTTTGTTCGACCCTCGGGACTGGACTTCCTACGCCTACTTGCCTCTTTTTTTTGCGTTACTAATCTTCCTGCCTCATAAAGCAGTCAAATACTACGAGAAAACGAACCTGTTCATTGAATGGCTCTATCAAGGCAACACCGACATTGTGAAAATCCAGGAGATCTTGCAAGAACCGCCGGCCATGTGGCCAGAAGGGTCTGGCGCAACCGCCGAAACCGTAGATAACTTCGAAGGATTTACAAATAATGGTCTTAAAATTGTCCAAGAGACCCGAATCGTTGATTTACGGTTGTGGGATCCTGCAGCTCCCAAAACATCCATGGTGCAGTATTTCCGTGGAGCTCGGGTTTTGAAGGAATCCGAAGAAAGCAAGCGGTTTTTAATTAAACTGATCGGAGAAGAAGTGCAGGTGCGTTTCCCACCGCAGCCGCTGCCGGCAACGCTACTGAAAACACTTGACAGACCCGGACCGCGCCCTGGAACAACGACTAGTTCGTGGGGAGTGGCTTATGACTTTTCTAACGTGGCTGAGGGACAAATCGAATCGGTCAGTGTTTTAATTCAATCTCTCGGAACTATGCTTGGCAGGAGCACAGCCGAGACTAGTCGGCTGGACTTCAATGTTACGACCGATGCCGCTCAGCTCTCGATGTGGGTCCTAATGCCGTCTGGCAGGAGCTACAAATCATGGATGCTCACACGAGAAAGCGGTGGAAAAGTCGAGCAGGTAGCACCTTTCCAAGAATTCTTGGCTGAAGATTTCACTATAATAGGGTTCGAAATGGTTACTGTGAAAGTTGGGGAGACATACGCGATCAGCTGGACTTACAGATAGGATTGCGCGCATTGTCACTGGCCTGCGTCTCCTCAAAATTGAGCGCCGCCCTGTCAGCAAAGCGACTTGTGCAATATCTTGGAACAGGGGCACGTTAATGCCTATCTTTCGGCTAGACGCAGCACTGACCTGGTCAACCGTTACCCTTCAGAAATTGATAATGAGCAAGTGCGGAACGCACTGTTGAGCTTTGAATTCTCCACACGCGGAGTTTCTGAACAGGCCAGGGCGTCACTCAGGGCGTTTTTCTTTTTCGGGACTGTTGGGCCTGACAGTCCTTACGTGTCCAACATCGGAAGCTTCGACGAGATTTCCCATAGTTCAGATCCTTCGCTATCCAGATTGTCGGTACGAATTATCGCGTCGATCAGTGAGCGGTCAATAATTGAAGACAGTCGGGCCGAGTTTCCCGCGTTGGGGTGGGGACAGTTTTAAAGCGGCTGCCTTGGGTGAGGGCGACGATGCAGATAATTCGTAACCTTCTTTTCAACTAGTAGCCGTCCAGAAGGAGCGACTGTCGCGAACCCCGGTGGCGATACAGAGTTAAATTCGCGTTTCTGCCCACTTTCAGGCGCGCCGCTAAAATCTCCAAACCGCTCATGACTTTATACTTCGAAAAACGCGGAGCTCACGTCATCCGTCTGGCCGCCGCGAGCTCCCTTCAATGATTCGCTGTAATTGCGGACGGGTCAGTCGGTGGTGCGGTTCATCTGGTAGCTAATCGGCATGTGCTTGATGCCGCCGACAAAGCTGGACCGCAGCCTCTCAAGCGGTGCCGTCGATTCGGCAAACTCGAGGCGCCGTGCGAGCTCGGCGAAAATCACTTCGAGTTCGAGCCGCGCGAGGTTCGCGCCGAGGCAGAAGTGTTCACCGATTCCGAAGGCGATATGCGGATTTGGATTCCGTCGGATATCGAACTCGAACGGCCGCTCGAAAACGTCTTCGTCGCGATTCGCCGATGCGTAGAAGAGACAGACTGTCTCGCCTTGGCGAATCTTCTGCCCGTGTACTTCTGTGTCCATGCTGGCGCTGCGCGCGAAGTGAATTACCGGCGTGACCCAGCGCACGATCTCTTCCACTGCGGGCTTGATAAGTGCCGGATTCTTTTTCAACAGAACGAATTGTTCGGGGTAATCGATAAAGGCTTGGAGACCCCCGCTGGTCGCATTGCGTGTCGTCTCATTGCCGGCGAGCACGAGCAGGAAGTAGTAGCCGAGCATCTCCATCGGCGGCATCGCATTGCCGCTTGGCAACTTGGCATTCGCGACAACACTGCTCACATCGTCAGTCGGATGCTTCTGCCGCTCCGACATCATTGCGGCGAAATACTGGAACAGCTCCATTCGCGCGCGCTCGGCGGTCTGCTGCGGATTTTCGCCCGGCTTGCGAAATTCCGGGTCGCCCGCGCCGATTATCTCGTTGCTCCAGATAAAGAGCTGATCCCAGTCCTTGCGCGGACATCCGAGCAACTCGGCGATAACCGCGAGTGGAATACGCGCCGCGACATCGGTCACGAAGTCGCACTCTGTACGATTCAGGATCGAATCACAGACGTCGCGTGTAATCCGCTCAATCTTGGGACGCAATTCATTCACGGCGCGCGGCGTGAAGCGCCGGCTCATGATCGAGCGATACTCGCCGTGCTGCGGCGGATCCATGGTGAGCAGATGCCTGAACGGTGGCTCCTGTCCTTCGCCATAGCCGCCCTGCTCGTCGGTGAATATCACGATGCGCGGGCGGTTAGTGAAGAGGCTTGGCTGCTTGGCAATTTGTATGATATCGGCGTGCTTCGTGATCGCCCAGAACGGTCGTGCGTATGGTCCATCATACCAGTAGACCGGCTTGTGATTGCGCAGATAGGTCCACTCGCGATGTGGATAGCCGTTCTGCTGATAGTGATCGGGACCGATGATATTCAGAAAGCCGGTGGACAATGATTCAACGCTGGCTTCGATGCTCATAGTGACGCTCCCGCGATTAGTGAGTTGCTATTTCCGTTTCTTGTTCGTGTCGACCGAGTAGTTGCGAATAAGCAGATTGATTGCCTCCTCGAGCGCCCCGGATGCGAGCCGATCGCTTTCCTCGTCCTGAGCGGCAAAGAGCCGCCGCAGCGCCGAATTCGTTGCTATCTCCACGATGACCTGCGAAGTGAGGCGGCTATTGTGCGGCAGCAGACGTCCCGCCGCGATCTGACTATCGATGTAGGTCGCGAGAATCTTTTCGGCGCCAAGAACTCCCGTCGCATAAAGGCCGTGCCCGAACTCGGGATGACGCTCCGCTTCAGCGATCACGGTCCGCTCGAACCTGATCGCTTCCTCGGCGCTGACGAGCGATCGAACCTGATTTGCGAATCTGCGCAACCCCTGCCTGGGATCACAAGGCAGGTCCCCGGGCCGCGGAAGCGCCTCGACGAAGTTCTTGCTCGCGTGCGCAATCACTTCAGTGAAGAGTGCTTCCTTCGAACCGAAGTAGTCATAGAGCGTGCGTTTGGTGGTGCCAGCGCGCTCGGCAATCTGATCCATCGAGGCGAGTTGATAGCCCTCCTCGAAGAAGACTGACTTGGCCGCGACGACGACGGCTTCACGTCGTGCCTGTGAGGCAGCGTTGCGAGCGCTGAGCGGAGAGGATCGATGGAGAGAATAACCTTCTTCCATAGCGTCTCGACTTAGATCATTTACCGGTAAGTAAAGTGTATGGCAAGATGGCGGCTATTCGAAATTGAAGCCTTGCCATTTTTTGAATCCCCGTCTCCAAACTCGGGGCAGAGGATGGCCTCAAGCTAGCTGAAGAAACCTTCTGCGCTAAATTCTAAGCGTGCCGTGCGCGGAATCGGTGCCCCAACGGCACTGATTCCTGCAGATTTCAAGTCGGAATGCTGTCAGCCTGCTGGGAGCAACCTAAAATGATCCAGACCATCCGGCGAAAGAAAAGCGAAACTGGTAGGGGCGGCGCATGGCGATCAAGTCGTGCCGTGTGACCTGCACGGATGCCAGCGGAATCGATCATTCGGTCGAGGTCACGGCGGAGACCTTGTACGAAGCCGTCGCTCAGGCTCTCCGCTTGTTTCGCGACAACGACTGGACCGGCGACGCGCAGCGCATTCCCTCGAAGGCGACCGTTCGCGTGAAGCAGCACCGTGATGGAGCACCGCGTGCGCACACGTGACTTTGAAACCTGGCTTACTGTGTCGCCCAAGAGTCCTGCGGAAATGGTGCTCAAGAACCGTTTGCGAGAATTCGTCAATCGTTAGGGATCGATCGCGACTTGGTCCGCGAGGGCAGATCTGCGGGAGGATTTTTTGCGGGTGTCAATCATTTTCGGTGATATTCGGTATTGGTCCCTCAACTATGCGCAAAAGCGTTGAAGCCCTTGGCAGAGAAGGGTTTGATGCGTATTCAGCGATAACGATTGATCTGGACAAAGGGTTTGGTCAACGCCTGTTAACCGTCGGGTCGCTGGTTCGAATCCGGCGCGGGGA
>JASHQJ010000124.1 GCA_030037595.1 Candidatus Binataceae bacterium | reverse complement strand
CTCAGAGATCTCGCCAATCGTGCGAAGTCCCTCGGCACTCAGGATGCCGCTTGGGATTTTCACGCGCATCATGAACGTGCCGATCTTCGGCTTGTCGTGGTACATCCCGAACCACTGGAGGCGCACGATGTCCTCCTCGGGCAGTTTCTCGTACGGCGTATCGACCAGCCGCTGCCACTGATTCGAGAGCTCGGTGGGAAAAAAATCGTGCTTGAGGCGCTCGACGAGGTTGCGCTTCAGCACTAATTCCCACGAGGGTGGCTCGCGTTTCGGCACTGTAACGGGCTCCTTTCGGAGAACGTAACTTTGATGACTATCTTAGTCAACTAATTACATGACTAGTCGGGTTCACTAATTGATCTATTTCTCGATTCTGCTCATAATCCCGCAGGAAGGTTATGAAATTCGGGGTTGGAGTAGACTACTCGCTCAAGGCACTGCTGATGCTCGCGGAGCGCTACCCGACTGGCCAGCCGACGCGGGTCGAGGAGATCGCCGAGCGCCAAAATATCCCCGAAAACTACCTCAGGCGGCTCCTCATCGAGCTAAAGCGCGGAGGCCTGGTAGCCAGCCAGAAGGGTCCGAGTGGCGGGTACCTGCTTGCCCGGCCTCCATCGCGGATTTCGATGGCCGATGTGGTCGAGATAATCGAAGGCGACTATAACCCGGTCGAATGCCTCGATGACCGGGCGGGGGCACCATGCACCCGTGACGACCCCTGCGCGATGCGGGAGACATGGCGCCAGGTCCGCGACAGCGTCAATCAGATTCTAAGAAGCGCGACGCTGCAATCTCTAGCGGAAAAGAGAAAATCTGCCCTCTCGTTCAGTATCTAAAGATTATCTCCAGTTAGTCACGAATATACCCCATCCTGCCCGTTTCCTTTCGTTTTGCCTTCGCAAAATGTTGATGATTCGGTTAAACCGTGCTTATGTTGAAGTTGTGGGCAGGTGGTGAATAAGGCGGCGGTTTCGCCCTGCTGACGCCCTTCCTTTTGTGACGCCAGTCACGCGAGAACTGCTGAAAAGGAAGCGCATGGCTACTGCAACGGCGTTCGTGCCTACCGGCACGGACGGCATTAAACGCCCGTCGATCATCGACACCTTGGCCGAGTTCCGCGTTCCCTACGAAGCGGCGGTTTCCTGGCTAAGCACCTTCAACTATCCCTGGCATCACGTTGACCGCGCCGAGAGCAAAGTCGTGATGCTCATACCTGGCTTCATGGCCGGTGACGCGACGCTGATTCCGCTCGCGCATTTCCTTCGCATGATTGGCCATCGCACGGTCTTCAGCGGTATCACGTCGAACTCGCGATGCCCCCGCGACACTCTGCGCGATCTTACGAAGCGCCTCAGTCGCGCGCGCGAGCGCTTTGGCGAAGGTATAGTGCTGATCGGCCAGAGCCTCGGGGGCGTCTATGCGCGCGCCCTCGCGCGTGAAAATCCAGACCCGGTCGAGCGTGTGATTACGCTCGGCTCGCCGATCAGACGGCCGCGTGACTATGCGAACCATGCCGTCGCGAACATCGCGACTTCGGTCGCGGTCCTTCGTGGCAAGGCCAACGGATGTCTCAGCGAGACCTGCGAGTGCGGTCTCAGGATCACGGACGAAGCGCCGGTTGACGTTCCGATCACCGTTGTTTACTCGCGCACCGACGGCGTCGTGCATTGGCAGTCATGCGTTGACCGGAGCGGCCTGCCGAACGTCGAGAACGTCGAAATTCTCGGCAGCCACTGCGGCATGGCGGTCAATGTCGAGGCATTTCGGGTGATCGCCGACCGTCTCGAGATGCGCCGGCGGCGCGAGCGCTCAACTCACGCGCGGCCGTAAACCGGCACCACCGCGCCGGACGTGACGCGGCAATCTTCCGAACAGAGAAACGCGATCGTGCGCGCGATATCCTCGGGCTTCACCCAGTTCTCGTGCTTCGCCTTGGGCATCGCGGTGCGATTCGCCTCGGTGTCGATCGTGCTCGGCGCGATTGCATTCACCTGGATCCCGTCGGCCAGCACCTCCTCGGCGAGCGATGAGGTGAAGGTCGCGATCGCGCCCTTGGCTACCGCATAGGCGGCGAAGTCGCCCGCGCCACTGAGCCCGCTTCGCGAGGTGACCGACACGATTCGCCCGTACTTGTTCTGCTGCATGATCGGAACGACCGCGCGGCAGGCGAGGAACGCGGTCTTCAGATTCAGATCGATCATTTGCTGCCATTCGGCGAGCGAGGTCTCGGCAATAGGCTTGCCGCCCCAGAAGCCGCCGACCAGGTTCACCAGCGCGTCGATACGGCCGAACTTCGCGGCCACGTCCGCGGCGAACTTTTTTACCTGGTCCTCGACTCCCACATCGGCCCGGCGCAGCATCAGTTGCGAATCGGGGAAGCGGGCTTTGAGCCGGTCCCGGAGCATCGGCACCTCGGCATCGACCACCCACGGGACCGCTACCTGCGCGCCCGCCACCAGGAAGTTTTCCGTCACGGCGCGGCCCAGGGCTCCGGTCCCGCCGGTTATGATTGCGACGCGGCCTTCGAGTGCTTGCATAGCGGCGTCCTCCTGTCTCGGCATACGCGAAAAAAAACGCCGGGTGCAACCCCCGGCGTTCTTCTCAGTCTTACGCTGAAATCAGTTCACTACAGGTTCTCGTTCGCAAACTCCCAGTTTACGAGCTCCCACCACGCCTCGATATATTTCGGGCGCGCGTTGCGATAGTCGATGTAATAGGCGTGCTCCCACACGTCGCAGGTGACTAGAGGCTTCTGGCCGTCGCGAATCGGGCATCCAGCATCGTGCGTCGCGACCACTTTCACCGAGCCGTCCTTGTCGCGCACCAGCCAGGCCCATCCGCTACCGAAGTGTCCGGCGGCGGCCTCGGTGAACTTCTGCTTGAAGGTGCCGAAATCGCCGAACGCCTTCTTGATCGCGTCAGCGACCGGGCCGCGCGCCTCGCCCCCGCCCTTGGGAGTCAGGCTCTTCCAGTAGAAGCTGTGGTTCCAGTGCTGAGCCGCCTGGTTGAAGAGCACGCCGGGCTCAGCCTCCTTCACGATCTGGTCGAGCGAGCTGACGTTGGCAAACCTACTCGACGGTAGCAGCTCGTTGAGGCGCGTGACGTAGGCGTTATGGTGCTTGCCGTGATGGAATTCGAGCGTCTCTTTGGAGATTTTCGGCGCGAGCGCGTCGATCGAGTAGGGAAGCTTGGGAAGCTCAAAAGCCATGATGAAGTCTCCTTTTCCCCGCCGGGCGGGGACCACGCCGTCGCAGCAGGCCGCGCGGCAATCGAATCAATTTAGTATTGCTGACGATTGCTGAATAGCTATTGAACCATTCTAAATCGGGCCGCTCGCGAGGCGCAAGGCAAACTCGCGCGCCTCGGCTATGATGCTCTCCATGGCTGACGACGCTCCGCCCCAAGCTGCCGATGCGATCGCGCTCGATACTCTCCAACGCGACGTTCTGATCCCGCAGATCCAGGCGTTCCTCGACGCTACCGCCGATGCCGATGCGCGCGCCGTTTACCAGGCGCTAAAGAGCGCCGTCGAAGCGATGTCGATACCGCCGGAACTGCAGATGCGCCTCGGCGCGATTGTCGAGGTGGCGCTGAGCAGCGGCCGGGTGCGGAAGCTCTTCGGGCCCGGTGCAGAGCTCGCGCTTCAGGCGCTGTTCGTCAAAACGCCGCGCGGGCGCGAAGTGGCGGCCTCGATCGCCGAACTTAACCAGGCGCTCGGCGAGCTGAATGGCCAAACCGTCGAGCACGTGACCGCGACGCATCGCGGGCCGGGTGCATATTCGCTCACGATCAAAACCGACAAGTGCCAGATCGTGATTCGCTTCGAGCAGGCCGGCGTGAGCGTCGAAAGCCTCGAGGTCGATCTCGCGGGTTGAGTGGGAACGATTCGAACCCGCGATACCTGCGTGCTAAGGTTTTTGGGGTTAGTTCGCTGACGCAGCACGACTGCGAATGCTTCCGTAGAAATGTATTCCCCGCTCAGTATCGCTTCGCGCACACGTCTGATCTTCCGCGCCGTGCTCTATGCCATCGCAGCCGCAATGGCGATCGCGCCCGCGGCGTTCAGCGCGTCGAGCGTTGCCTCGCCGGCAGCTAGCGCAAGGCAGGCAGCCGCGACTGCGGCACCATCCGCGGCGGCATCGGCGGCGCCTGCAGAATCGCCGGCGATGCAGGTTCAGCAAATCGCAACCTCCGAGACGCTCTACCCGTCGGCCGTGATCTCTTACCTATCCGATGTCATCAGCTGGTATCAGCACCTGAGCAACGAAGCGCAACTGGTTGAGGAGCCGAGTGAAACTCTGCTCTACGGCGACGATCATCAGATCGCGAACGAGGTCCAGGGGCTGGCGTTCGAATACGCGCGAGCAGCGGCGGACTATATCGCCGAGTTCACCGGCAAGGCGCCGCCCGCGGGCGCGCCGCCCTCAATTTCGGGCGCGGCCGGGAGGTTCGGTGATCTGGGCAACAAGGCTGCCGCGTTGCAGGCGGATCTCCAGGGCGCCCAAGCGCGGCTCAAGACCTTACAGGCGCAGATGAACAGTGCGCGCGGCGCGGCGCGGTCGGCGCTTGCCTCGCAAATCGGGGCCGTCAGCGGCGAGATCGCTCTCACCCAGGCCCGAATCGGCGCGATCGACGCGATTATCCAGTTCCAGACCGGCAACTCGACGTCCGATCAGTCGGGGGGATTGCGCGCGCAGATCGACGAGCTGGAGAAATCGATTCCGCTCGCGGCCTCCCCGTCCGGCACGCCGTCGGGCACATCAGCGCCGTCGCCCTCCGCTAACATTTCGCGCAGCGAACCCTCGGGCATGAGCGGTGCGTTCTACGATCTGCTCGCGGCGCGGAACAAGTCCGATCAGCTCGCGCAGACTATCGCACTCACCACCAACCTGGCGAACCAGATCAAGCTGGTGCGCGCGCCGTTGATAGAGCAGATCGGCGCGATCGACGAACGCGGCGACTCGTATTCCAAGGGCATGGCGACTGCTGACGTCGCGACCCTGCGCACGCGCGAGAAGATGTTCCGCGACCTTATTGCGCAGCATAAGGATCTGATCGCGCTCACGCTGCCGCTGACCAAGCAGGTGGTGCTGCTCGAGAGCTACGTGAGTAACCTCCAGCGCTGGCAGGGAGCCGTTAATGATCGTGCGCGGTCGGATCTGCGGCGCCTGATTATCCGCATCTCCATCGTCGCGTTTGCACTCGCGCTGATCTTCATCGGCGCCGCGGTATGGCGTCAGCTCACTTTCCGCTACGTGCAGGATATCCGTCGACGCGGCCAGGTGCTGGCGGCGCGCCGGCTGGTGGTCGGAATCCTGGTCGTGATCATCCTGATGATCAATTTCTCCGACCAGATCGGATCGTTCGCGACCGTGCTTGGCTTCGCGGCGGCGGGTGTCGCGGTCGCGCTGCAGAACGTGATCCTGTCGATCGCGGGCTACTTCTTCCTTATCGGCCGCTTCGGAATCCGCGTCGGCGATCGCGTCCAGATAGGCGGCGTGGTCGGCGACGTGGTCGAAATCAGCCTGGTTAAGCTCAGCCTGATGGAGCTCGGCGGCGACGGGAATCATCGCATGCCGACCGGCCGCGTAGTGGTGTTCTCGAACGCGATCGTGTTTCAGCCGAGCGGTAACTTCTTCAAGCAGGCGCCCGGCTCCAGCTTCGTGTGGAACGAGGTTCGCCTCAAGCTCGCCCCCGACTGCGATTACCGCCTCGCGGAGAAACGGCTGACCGACGCCGTCGAGCAGGTTTACGCGCGCTACCGTGAAACAATCCAGCGCGACTATCGGCATCTCGAGCGCGAGCTC
>JASHQJ010000123.1 GCA_030037595.1 Candidatus Binataceae bacterium | reverse complement strand
AAGTAAACGCGAATCGTGCGGCAGGGCTCCGGCTTCACCACCGCGCCTGCGGCGGCCGCAGCGCTCGCGGTTAGCAGCGGCATGTTTTTAGGATCGTTGGTCCCGTAGCGGCTGGTACCGATGACGTAATAGACCCCGAGCGCGATGCCGATGGCGACGACTGCAAGACAAACCAGAAATACCATCGATAGTTCTCTCCTAGCCCTTCACTCCCATTTATAGACGAGCAGCGGGATCTAACCGCTCGGTCAGAGTAAACTAATCCAGACCATTGAAGTCAAGATTTCAAGGACGCTTTGACCGCTCGGACAGCAAATAAAATCTGGCGTTTATCCATCCGAAATCTCAGCTACTTATACATCTCTACCAGATTTATTAGGCCCAGGTCACGGTAGCGCTCAACCAGGTAACCCTTGATTTCCTGCACGCTGGCCATCTGCAGCGTCTCGCGCGCCACCATCCGGGCCGTCTGATAGCCAACCTCGCGCACGATCTTGCGCACCACGGGGATGAATAGTGGGCTGAGACTCAATTCATCGAGTCCCATGCCGACCAGCAACAGCGTCGCGAGTGGGTCCGATGCCATCTCGCCGCAGATGCATACTTCCTTGTCGGCGCCGCGCGCCACGTTGACGATCTCTGAGATCGCCGAAATCACCGCGGGATGCAGCGCCTCGTAGAGATGCGCCACCTTCGGATTGTTGCGGTCGGCGGCCAGCAGGTACTGGATCAGATCATTGGTGCCTATCGAAAAGAAATCGACTTCGCGCGCGAGTCTCGGCGCGAGCCACACGGCTGACGGCACTTCAACCATGATCCCGACTTCGATATCGGGATTGTGCTCGAGGCCTTCCTTGTAAAGTTCGGCCTTGGCTTCGTCGAGCAGTTCCTTCGCGCGGCGCAGTTCCTCGACGCTCGAAATCATCGGGAACAGGATTCGCACGTTCCGATGAGCCGCCGCGCGCAGGATCGCACGCAACTGCACTTTAAACAGGCCAGGCATCTCGAGCGAGATGCGGATCGAACGCCATCCGAGGAACGGATTATCTTCGCGCGGCACGCGCAGGTAGGGCGGATACTTGTCGGCGCCGATATCGAGCGTGCGGATCGTTACCGGCCGCTTGCCTGCCGCTTCAAACATCCGATTGTAGAGAGTGAGCTGCTGGTTTTCGTCCGGAAAATCCTCATATGTGAAGAACGAGAACTCGGATCGCAACAGCCCTACGCCCTCGGCGCCGTAGCGTAGCGCAAGATGAATGTCCGGCAGCAGCGCGATATTCGCGAGGAGCGTCACATGATGACGGTCACGGGTATCGGCCGGTTTGCCGTCCTCGACCATCAGCTCCTTCTTGAACGTCTCGTAGCGCTTCGCGAGGCTGGTGTAATCGCGTTCGATCTCAGCCCCCGGGTTGACGTAAACCACGCCCGAGTTGCCGTCGAGCACCAGGTGATCGCCCTCGACCACTGATTCCATCAGATGCTCGATGCCGACCACGGTTGGAATTTCGAATGCGCGCGCGAGGATCGCCGCGTGTGAAGTAACGCCGCCCGACTGCAGCGCGATACCTGCCAGCCGATCGTGCGACACCATCGTGAGCTGCGACAGCGTCAGCTCCTCGGCGATGATTATCGTAGGTTTCCCGAAGCTGGTGCTGCCGCCCTTGCGGTCATCCTGTCTCAGATGGCGCAGCACGCGATGACCGACGTCGCGAAAATCGGTCGCGCGCTCGCGAAGGTAAGCATCCGCAACCGCCAGCATCGACGCGCTCAGCTCGTCGATCACGCGAAACAACGCGGACTCCGCCGACCATCCCTGCTGCACCGTCTCGCGAAGCCGGCCGACGAATTCCTCGTCTTCGAGAATCAGCCGATGGCCGTCGAAAATCCTGAGCTCGCCCTCGCCCATCAGCGGCTCCATTCTGACGCGGAGCGCGGCAAGTTCGCTCCTGGAGCGAGCAATCGCTTCATCGAGTCGTCGAAGATCAGCCTTCACATCGCGCGCGCGCTGGTTGCGATCGATTGTGCTAAGGAAGGTGCCCACCACGTGCGCGGCCCCCTGCGCGAATCCTGGAGCCGCGGGTAATCCGACCAGGCGCGGGCGGCGAACCTTGGTCGGGGCAGCAACGCGGGTCTTGCCACCGACTTTTTCGTAATCCTTGAGCTGGCGGTTCGCCTCGATCATCCGCCGGCGGTATTCCTCGCGCTCCTTCTCTTTGGTGGCAAGTGTCTCTTTGAGGCGGAAGTGGGAAAGGATTTGTGCGACCTGGTTAGCCGCAGTGTTCAGCAGGCGGATTTCGCCCTTGCTGAATTTGCGCCGCTCGAGGGTCTGTGTCACCAGCACGCCGAGCGGCTTGCCACGGCCGTCATGAATCGGAACGCCGAGAAATGTGTGATAGCGCTCCTCACTGGTCTCGGGGAAATACTTGTAGCGCGGATGGCTCATCGCGTCGGGCACGCAGACTGGTTCGTTCTGCTCGAGCACGAGGCCCACCAGGCCCTCGTTGGTGCGCATCGAGACGCGTCCTACGGATTCGCGATCGAGGCCAACGGTGGCGCGCAGCACGACGCGTTCGCGCTGGGGATCGAAGAGGTAGAGTGAGCAGACCTCGGCCTCCATGCCGGCGGCAATTGCGGCAACGACGCGATCGAGGGTGTCGCGCAGGTCGTCCGAATGCTCGCCGCCGATTGAGGAGAGGTGCTCGATAAGAGCAAGCCGGTCCTTGTTAGCTGCCATAGGATGCGTCGCGCGCAGGCGCAAGAAGTCTATCCCACGCAGCCGCCGGGTAACAACTATGAGGCGAAAAGTTTCAGCGCGCGAGACGTTTGAGGCGCGGCGGACGCGAATTTTTGCCGGATCGCATGAATCGCCTCGCCCGC
>JASHQJ010000018.1 GCA_030037595.1 Candidatus Binataceae bacterium | reverse complement strand
ATATCGAGCACGGCGATCCGCTCCGCCACGCGCGCCGGATGATTGAACGGAATCGGCAGCAGGCAAACGCCGTGGCCAAGCCGAATCTGCTTCGTCACCTGGCTAAGCGCGCCGTACCAGACCTCCGGCGCCGAGGAGTACGACCATTCGTCGAGGAAGTGATGCTCTACGGTCCAGACCGAGTGATAGCCCAGGCGGTCGGCCAATTTCACCTGCTCAGTAGCCTGGTGGTAGATGTCGTACATAAAGCCGTCGTAGTGCGGGCGGCTCCGTTGAATCTCGTACTGCAATGCGAATTCCATCAATTGGCCTTCCTTTGGGCTGGGCGCCCAGGCACGGGAGAAGGCGGCGCTCGCGCTCATCGGCGCCGCCTCGACTCCTGGTAAACGAACGTTTACCTGCATTCATCGGGAGCATAGTGAACGACTTTTTACTTGTCAAACCGGCGCGTCCGATCGATCCTGCGTGACGAACACCGAATGTGATCTCAACGCGCGCGAGGCGCGCGAAGCGGAGGCGAACCGTGCGGCTTCAAGACAAAGTGGCAATCGTCACCGGCGCGGCGAGCGGAATTGGCCGCGCGACGGCAATCCTTTTCGCGCGCGAAGGAGCGCGTCTCATTCTGAATGATATCGACGAGCCTGGGCTGAACGCGGTGCTCTCTCAGATCGGAAAGGACACGCACCGCGGTGTCATCGGCAGCGTGACCGAGGAAGACACTGCGCGGCGGCTCGCTCGCGACGCGATGGCTGCCTTCGGCCGAATCGACGTGCTCGTCAACAACGCCGGCATCCACGTCGTGCGGGAAGTCACCGACATGACGGTCGAAGAATGGGACCGTCTGATGGATATCAATCTGAAGAGCATGTTCCTCTGCTGCAAGCACGTCATCCCGCACATGCTCGCCAAGAAAAAAGGATCGATCGTCAACCTTGCTTCGATTTCGTCGTTCATCGGGCAGGAGATGGAGGGCGGGAGTACCTTCGCCTACAACATCACGAAGGCGGGCGCGCGCCAGCTCACCACGTCGCTCGCGTCGCGCTACGCGCCCGACGGCATCCGTGTCAACTGCGTATGCCCCGGCAGCGTTGAGACCAACATCCTGAAGCGGCCTACGAAAGAAGAGCGCGACGCGTTCTGGCGCCAGGCCGTTCAAGGCGAACCCATCGGCCGCAACGGGCAGCCCGAGGAGATCGCCAACGCGATATTGTTCCTCGCCTCTGACGAGTCGTCGTTCGTCACAGGATGCCCGCTGATCGTCGACGGTGGTTTTCTATCGCGATAGTAACGGATGAGCTTCGAGCGAAGGAGAAAAAATGAGACCACCACTAGCGAGTTACTCTCTCTCATTATCCGCGGCGAGCACGATTATTCGATTATGCGTAGCCGGAGTGATCCTGCTGGCGACACTGGCCTTCGGTACTCCGTCAGTCCACGCTTTGCCGCCGGCGAACGGATCTAATTGTAATTCGAGCTGGGTAAACAATGAGGGGGCTCTGGATTGTTTCATCCAGGGGGAAGAAGAAACGCGTAACGGCACCCCCAACCCGCATTACGTTGGATGTACCCCGGACGGACAAGTCTTCTGCTGCGTCGACACAAAAAGGGGTCAAAATTGTGTTGCGGTATCCGGCATTGGCGCTGCAGCCGTGCGAAGACCTACAAACGGCGCTAAGCTAGGCGCCATTCTCGACGCCCAGCAAACCATCCTCATGAGCTTGAGCCGGCTCAACAGCAGGGTTAACGATTTAGAAAGCAAGCTAAACGGCAAATCATCGCCCTAGCTGCGCAGCGGACTGCCGCGCCGTGGCCATAGGTCTGACGAAGGTGCACGATCTTCGCCACGGCGATGGCGACTACCACATCCGGTCCGCTCGCGAATGAGACCCGTTCGTCCGGCGCGATTGACGCTCGAAGCCTCGCCGCGACACTCGATCGGATAAGAGCACACGCCGCGGCAGATCCTTATAGCAATCCGATCTTGCTCTTCGCGCTCGAGCTGACTTTGCGGATTGACCGCGGCGAAATCGACCTCGGTGGGCTCGAAAGACTTGTCGAGGAACTGACGCTCGAAGCCTTCCGCGACCGAGCGCATCGCCTCGCCAACTATCTCGGCGACATTTCGAGCGCGGCCAACTTGAAGACCATCAGCGAACTGATCGAACGGAAGGCGCGCGACGCGAGCTTCGAAGAATTCAGCGCCGCGATGCGCCGCATCGTCTTCGGCGTCGTCTTCACCGCTCATCCAACCTTTTCTATCTCCCTTGAACTGGCTCACAAGCTGGTCGAACTCGCGACCGGACAGACGATCAGCGGACCGACCCTCGACCGTGAAGCGCGCGACGATTTGTTAAAGGCCGTGCTTCACGCCGAGCATCGCCCACCGGCGGAAATTTCGCTCGAAGTCGAGCACGCGTGGGCAATTGAAGCGCTCAGCCACGCGCACGATGCGCTCGATGAGGTGAACCGAACGGCACTGCGCGTCGCGCGCGAGCATTGGCCGGAACAATGGATGACGCTCGAACCGCGTTTGATAACACTCGCGTCGTGGGTCGGCTACGACCAGGACGGTCGCACCGACGTGACATGGACGCACACGTTCGGGGCGCGCCTCAGCGACAAGCTCGCGGTGCTTCGGCGGTATCGCGCGAAGGTCGGGGCGATTCAGGATTCCTGCAGCGCGGATTTCCACCGCGCACTCGAAGCGCTTTGCGCCAAACTTGATACCGCGAGCGCAACCGTCACGAATCAGCTCGAGCTGCTGGCGGATGCTGAGCGTGATCCCATCAAGACCGCGGTGTTTGCGCGCGCAATGGTCGCTGGGCACGACGCGGCGCTGACAAATTCAATGCCGCTCGTCGAGTTGATCGACGCAGCCCTCGATGCCGCACCGAACGACGATGCGCGCGAGGCACTCCTCGTGCTGCGTGCGAGTCTCAAAACCCATGGCCTTGGTCTCGCGCACATCCACGTGCGCCTCAATGCGTCGCAACTCCATAACGCAGTGCGGCGGCAGGTTGGGCTTGAGACCGAGCCGAACGATCCCGCCAATCGACGCTCGTATATCAGCACGATCAATGACTGGCTCGGCCGCGTGCGTCCGCAAGCGATCAGCTTTCGATCTCTATTGGAGGAGCGGGCGTCGGCGAAGCGTCTCGTGATGACTGTCGCGCAGATTCTCAAGTTCGTCGACGCTGAGACTCCCATCCGCTTTCTGATCGCGGAAACAGAGACCGGCTTCACGCTGCTCACGGCGCTTTACTGCGCAAGGCTCTTCGGCGTCGAAGACCGAATCGAGATTTCGCCGCTGTTCGAAACCGAGGAGGCGTTCGAGCGCGGCGAACGCGTTATAGATGAAGCGCTTCGAAGTCAGCACTATCGCGAATGGCTCGAACGGCAGGGGCGGGTTGCGGTGCAATTCGGTTTCTCGGATTCGGGGCGCTTCATAGGACAGCTGGCCGCGACATTCAGGATCGAGCGTTTGCGCATCAGACTCGCGCAGCTTCTCGAACGCCACGGGCTGAAAAAGCTCGACGTGATCCTGTTCAACACGCACGGCGAATCGATCGGGCGCGGTGGGCATCCTCTTACTCTCGCCGATCGCCTCCGCTATGCCGCTCCGCCCGCGAGCCGCGCCGAGTTCGAGCGCCGCGGACTTCGGGTGAAGGAGGAAGTCAGCTTCCAGGGCGGCGATGGCGACCTGTTGTTCCTCAATTCCGCCGTGGCGATCGCGAGTATTCGCCAGATACTCAGCTTCGCCTTCGATGTAAGCGACGAAGCCAGCAACGATCCAATCTACGCGGCGCCCGATTACGTCGCGGAATTTTTTGCCACCGTCCAGCAAGACTTCACCGATCTCGTGAACGATCCCGATTACGCCGCGCTGCTCAGCCTTTTCGGCTCGAACCTGCTCTATCGGACCGGCTCGCGGCCGGTCGCGCGCGAGGCTGAAGAATGGAAGCGGCAGATAAAGGTTGAGCATCCGGCGCAAATCCGGGCGATCACCAACAACGCGATCCTGCAGCAGCTTGGCTTCATGGCAATCACGCTTTACGGCGCCGGCCGCGCTGTCTCGAAGGACCCGGAGATGTTTCGCGTCATGTGCGAGCGATCGCCGCGCTTCGGCCGCGCGATGCGGATGGTCGCGGCGGCGCTCGATCGCTCGGAGCTCGACGTGTTGCGCGCCTACGTCAGTATCGTGAATCCCTCGATGTGGCTCGATGGAGCAGGACGCGCGCGCCGCCCGCGCAGAGTCAAGGCGCTGCGCGATCTCGCCGCGCTCAGCGGACGACTCGATCGCTACGATCGCCTTGCGCGCCTCGCGCGCCGCCTGCAGGCTGATGAGTTCTGGCTGCTCCAGGCAATCCAGCCGGCCGCGACCCCACAGCGGAGACGGCTCGTATTGCTGCACGCGGTCCGCGTCGCGGTAATTCAGCGCATTTGTCTGCTCGCGATGGACATCCCCAACTTCGGTCCGCAGCTTGGAGTCACACGCGACGAAATTGTGGAGCGCATCCTCGAGCTCGACGTGCCCGCCGCCGTCGACCGGCTCCGGCGA
This sequence comes from Candidatus Binataceae bacterium, assembly GCA_030037595.1. Classification (GTDB taxonomy): domain Bacteria; phylum Desulfobacterota; class Binatia; order Binatales; family Binataceae; genus JASHPB01. The sequence continues at coordinate 1,836 of JASHQJ010000018.1, read as the reverse complement.
ATCTTCCCCAATGACGGCGGTGCCTTTGATACGAATGATGACTACGCCGAGAAGGCCGACTATCGGCCCGAGCCGGCCTTCTCTTACGCGATCGAACACGAAGCGCTGTTCGGCCCGATGCTCAAATTGTTCGATTTGGCGCGCCGGATCGGAACGGCAATCACCTACGAGATCGGCGCGGTAGGATAGCCGCTGGTCGGCAGCCGTTGTGCAGCACGGGCCGAATCTCTATCGTCCTGAGTGACAATGCCCCTGCCCGCTTCCAGCCGCTTTCAGTTCACTCCCGACATGACGATCTGCCGCGTGCTGAACGGTATGTGGCAGGTCTCGGGCGCGCATGGCCGAATCGATCCCGAACGCGCCGTGACCGAGATGTTCGATTACCACGCAGCAGGCTTCACCACGTGGGATCTCGCCGACCACTACGGACCCGCGGAAGATCTAATCGGTGAGTATCGCCGCCGCTTCGCCGCTCGTTTCGGCGCCGCGCGACTCGATGAGATCGAGGCATTCACAAAATGGGTGCCACGGTCGGGAACGATGACGCGGCGAATCGTCGAAGACGCGATCAACCGCTCACTCAAACGGATGAACGTCGAACGCCTCGACCTGCTCCAGTTTCACTGGTGGGACTACGACGACCCAAGCTATCTCGATGCGCTCAAGCACATCACCGACCTGCAGCGCCAGGGCAAGATTCGCCATCTCGCACTCACCAACTTCGACACCGAGCGCCTGAAGATTATCGGCGACAGCGGCATTCGTATCGTCTCGAACCAGGTTCAATATTCGCTGGTTGACATGCGTCCTGAAGTCAAAATGGCGCCGTATTGCCGCGAGCACGGAATCACGCTTCTCACCTACGGCACCGTGCTCGGAGGATTATTGTCGGAAAAATGTCTCGGCCAGCCGGAGCCGCGACGCTCCGAGCTAAACACCGCATCGCTGCAAAAGTACAAGAACATGATCGACGCGTGGGGCGGATGGAGCCTCTTCCAGGAATTGCTCGCCGCGCTGAAGTCGATCGCCGATAAGCATCGTGTGAGTATCGCCAACGTGGGAGTTCGCTACATCCTCGATCGCCCAGCAGTCGCGGGCGTAATCGTCGGGACGCGGCTCAGCGTCGCCGAGCATATAGAAGACAACGCGCGCGTCTTCAGTTTTTCGCTCGACGACGATGATCGAACCGCGGTCGACGCGGTGCTCGTCAAGTCGCGCAACCTTATGAAACTGGTCGGCGACTGCGGCGACGAGTATCGATAGCCGGGCGCCGCGCTCTTAGAAAACGATGGGTAGCTCGAGATGCTCGCGGTAGATGAAATCGCGATGCTGAAGCAGCGGCTCCGACAATGCGGCGAGAATCTCGCCATCGTTCTCGGAATAGAACGAACGAAACGCGGTCGCCATCGGACATTGCTCCGGCGGAAGAGGCTTAAGCAGCGCTGCGAACGCCGCCCAGTAAATGTCGAGCGCCGCTAACTGGTTGCCGATGAAGTAGTGGCTGCCCTTGGCACGCTGGCTGGCGAGGCGCTTATCCAGCATGTTCAGAATCCCGATCATCCGATTCTTCGCGCCGGCCGCCGCCTCCGCGCTGTAGCCATATTTCTTCCCGAGATGCATCCAGGTCCGCTTGGCGCCTTCGTTCGCGGCGGGATCGCTGAGCGTCGCATGTGCCATCAGAAGGCGCTTGCTCCATCCGAAGCCGCTCTCGCCGCAAATCTCGTTCGCGTAGCCGAACATCAACACTCGATCATCAGCATTCGCTGGAATCAGGCGCGGCTCGGGCGCGAGACGCTCTGCCAAGTAAAGCTGCTCGATCCAGGTTGAGCGCGGGCG
>JASHQJ010000122.1 GCA_030037595.1 Candidatus Binataceae bacterium | reverse complement strand
GCGTACGAACTGCCACATGATCTCCGGCCGCTCGGGATTTCCGTAATTGAGACAGTTGGTGATTCCTACAGGATGCGCGCCGGCGCAGGCGACGTTGCGCGTCGCCTCGCACACCGTAGCGATCGTGCCGATGTACGGCTCGCGCTCGCAGGCGCGCGGATTCGAATCGACCTTGAGCGCGATACCACGCCGCGAGTGCTTGATTCTGAGCACCGCCGCGTCGCTGCCCGGACCTTCGACCGTGTTGCTCAGCACGAGGGAATCGTACTGCCGGTAGACCCATCGCTTGGACGCGACGTTCGGATTATCGAGCAGCGCGCGGAGCGCATCGGTCGCCGTCGGTGTTGATCGCCTCGCCATCACACGCGGCGTGGGCGGAGTCTTCGGCGGCGCATGCGGGCGGTCGTAAACGGGCGCATCGTCGGTCAGCGCGCCGACCGGGATATCGGCGACGAGCCGGCCGCGCCACGTTGCGCGCCATCTCTTGTCATCAGTGATTCTGCCGATCACGACCGCGTGCAGGTCCCACTTCTCGAAAATCTTTTTCAGCTCGTCCTCGCGCCCCGGCGCCGCCACCAGCAGCATCCGCTCCTGCGACTCGGAGAGGAGGATTTCGTACGGCGTGATTCCCTGTTCGCGAAGCGGCACCTTGTCGAGGTCGAGCTCGATTCCGACCTGGCCGCGAGACGCCATCTCACTGGACGATGAAGTGAGTCCCGCCGCACCCATGTCCTGGATCGCGACGATCGCGCCGGTTCGCCCGGCCTCGAGGCATGCCTCGATCAGCAGCTTCTCGGTGAAGGGATCGCCGACCTGCACGGTCGGCCGCTTGGCCTCGCTCGTCTCGTCGAACTCGGCCGATGCGAGCAGCGACGCGCCGTGGATTCCGTCGCGCCCAGTCGCCGAGCCCACGTACATCACGGAGTTGCCGATACCCTTTGCGCGCGCGCTCAGCATCTCGCCCTTACGTACCAGCCCGAGGCAAAACGCGTTGACGAGAATATTGCCGTTGTACGCCGCGTCGAACATCACTTCGCCGGCGACCGTCGGCACGCCGACGCAGTTGCCGTAGCCGCCGATTCCGCCGACCACCCCGCCCAGGAGGTAACGCGTACGCGGATGGTCGAATGCGCCGAACTTGAGCGAATCCATGCTTGCGATCGGCCGCGCGCCCATCGTGAAAATGTCGCGCAGGATTCCGCCCACGCCGGTCGCCGCGCCCTGATGCGGCTCGACGTACGACGGATGATTATGGCTCTCGATTTTGAAGACCGCTGCCCATCCATCGCCGACGTCGATCGCGCCGGCGTTCTCGCCCGGTCCCTGCACGACCAGCTCGCTCTTGGCGGGCAGCATCTTCAAGTGCTTGCGCGACGACTTGTACGAGCAGTGCTCCGACCATGCGACCGACACGACGCCAAGCTCGGTGAAGGTCGGCCGGCGGCCGAGAATCTTTACGATGCGATCGAACTCGTCGTCGGTCAGGCCGTGCGCGTGCGCCTCGGCAAGATCGATCTCGGGCTCGCCTGGCAGTGCGATCGGCCGCTCGCTCATCGCGCGCTCTCAACTATCGATTGAAAGAACACGCGCGCGTCGTCACCGCCGAGCATCTTCTCGACGGCGTGCTCGGGATGCGGCATCAGGCCGAACACGTTGAAGCGCTCGTTGGCGACGCCCGCGATCGCGCGCATCGAGCCGTTAGGATTCGCGTCGTCGGTCTCGCGGCCCTCGGCGTCAACGTAGCGTAGAATCACCTGCCCGCGTTCCTCCATCTGGCGGAGTTCGTCGTCGGGTGCGACGTAGCATCCCTCGCCGTGCTTGATCGGAAGGCGAAGCACCTGGCCTTGGTGCGCGGCGCGCGTGAACGCCGTGTTCGCGTTCTCTACGCGGACGTGCACGCGCTCGCAGATAAACGAGAGCGAGCGGTTACGCGTGAGAGCGCCGGGCAGCAGATGCGCCTCGCACAGAATCTGAGATCCGTTGCAGGTGCCGATCACGAGTCCGCCGTCGGCCGCGAACCTGGCCACGCTCTTCATGATCGGCGAGAAACGCGCGATCGCGCCGGTACGCAGGTAGTCGCCGTAGCTGAATCCGCCGGGCAGGAACAGGCACTCGGCGCCCTCCAACGATTCGTCCTTATGCCAGAGCATCGTCGCGTCCTGGCCCATGACTTCCGAGATCGCGTACAGGGCGTCGCGATCATCGAGCGAGCCGGGAAAGCGGATAACGCCCCACTTCATTCGCCTTCGACCTCGAAGGCAAAGTCCTCAATCACAGGATTGGCCAGAAGTTGCGCGCACATCTTGCGTGCCTCGCCGCGCGCAGCCGCCGCATTAGGCGCGTCGATCTCGAGCGTGATGTACTTGCCGACGTTGACGTTGGCGACGCCTTTGAAACCCAGGCTCTTGAGCGAGCTTTCGATGGTGCGGCCTTGCGGGTCGAGAATCCCCCTGCGGGGCGTAACAAAAACCTTTACCGCGTGCAGGGGCACTTGCCAGTTTCCATCGTCGCAATCAGTGAGCGGCGGCCGATCAACTCTCCACCCGGCGCAGCATCTCGTGGTACGCCTCTTCGACGCCGCCGAGGTCGCGGCGGAAACGATCTTTGTCGAGCTTCTGGCGCGTCTGCTTGTCCCAGAAGCGGCAGGTGTCCGGGCAGATCTCGTCGCCGAGCAGAACTTCGCCGTGATGACGGCCAAACTCGAGTTTGAAGTCGACGAGGATTACGCCGCGCTCATCGAGGAACTTGCGCAGCACGTCGTTGACCTTCAGCGCCATCACTTTGATCGCGAAGTTCTCGGCTTCGCTTGCCCATCCGAACTCAACGGCGTGCTCCGGATAGATCAGCGGGTCGTCGAGCTCGTCGGACTTGTAATAATACTCGACCACCGGACGCTTGAGGTCGCGGCCCTCTTCGAGACCGAGCCGCTTGGCCATCGAGCCGGCGACGATATTTCTCACCACAGTCTCGCACGGGATGATTTGCAGCCGCTTGCAGAGCATCTCGCGGTCGCTCAGGCGGCGGACAAAGTGCGTGCGGACGCCATTCTTCTCGAGCAGCGTGAAAAACAGCTCCGACATCCGGTTGTTCATTACGCCCTTGTCTTCGATGGTGCCGCGCTTCTTGGCGTTGAAGGCGGTCGCGTCGTCCTTGAAGTACTGGATTACGAGGTCAGGGTCGGAAGTCGAATAGAGCTTCTTCGCCTTGCCCTCGTAGAACATTTCGAGCTTCTGCGGGGTCGGTTCCACGATACGGCTCCCAAAATCGTGATGTATTTCAACTATCTTACCATCCGCCGTGTCACAACGAACGGGGGTGTTCGCGTATCCACAAAACGCGGTATCTATGCACACTCGACGCGGCGTGCTGGGGATTTTAGTTCAGCCGCGCGGCTTTGGTTCCGGGCGCGGCGCGAAGCGTTCGACCAGCTCGGCCGCGAGGCCGACATAAGCGCGCGGACTCAGGCGTTCGAGCGCGGCTTTCGCTCTCTTGTCGAGCGGCAAGGACGCGATGAATTCGTCGAGCACCACGCGATCGATTCTGCGCCCACGCGTGAGTTCTTTGAGAGTCTCATACGGCCGCGGCAACCCGTGACGCCGCATGAGAGTCTGGATCGCCTCGGCCACGACTTCCCAGGCCTGCTCGTCGTCGAGATCGGCGGCGACGCGCGCCTCGTTGACCTCGACACGCTTCATTCCGCGCTCGAGTGAGCTCAGCGCGACGATCACGTGACCGAACGCAGTGCCTGCTGCGCGGATCGCCGTGCTGTCGGTCAGATCGCGCTGCCACCTTGAGATCGGCAGCTTGTCCGCCAGATGCCCAAGCAGAGCGCTCGCGATCCCGAGGTTGCCCTCGCAGTTCTCGAAATCGATCGGATTCACCTTGTGCGGCATCGTCGAGGATCCGGTCTCGCCCTTCACCGCCTTCTGCGCGAAGTAGCCGATCGAGATGTAGCTCCACATATCGCGGCAGAAGCCGAGCAGGATCGTCGCTATTCGCCGCGTCGTGTCGAACATCTCCGCGACAAAATCGTGGCTCTCGATCTGCGTCGTGAGCGGGTTCCAGACGAGGCCGAGGCTCTCGACGAAGCGCTGCGAGTGCTCGAGCCAATCGAGCTCTGCGCAGGCGAAATGATGGGCGTTGAAGTTGCCGACCGCGCCGTTCAGCTTGCCGAGAAATTCCTGGCGATGGAGCTGGCTCAGCTGGCGCGCGAGGCGCGCGGCAAAAATCGCCATTTCCTTGCCGACCGTGGTGGGCGAGGCTTCCTGGCCGTGAGTGCGCGCGATCATCGCGAGCGACTTATAGCGATGCGCTATCGAAGCGATCGAATCGATCGCATGCTGAATCGCCGGCTCGAGTTCGCGCGCCGCGAATTCCTTCAGTATCAGCGCATACGAAAGATTGTTGATGTCTTCGGAGGTGCAGGCGAAGTGAACGATCTCGACCGGCAGCTTCGAGTCGAGCGCGGCGATTCGATCCTTGACGAAATACTCGACCGCCTTGACGTCGTGGTTGGTTTCGGCTTCCAGAGCCTTCACGCGGCGCGCGTCGTCGAGGGAGAAATCGGTGTAAATCCTGGTGAGCGCTTTGGCCGCGCGATCATTCAGTGGTTTCAGCGCGTCGAACGCAGGATTCGCGGCGAGCGAGAGGTACCATTCGACTTCAATCCGGACGCGATAGCGAATGAGCGCGAACTCGCTGAAGTAGGCCTCTAGCGCGCGCGTGCGCGCGCGGTAACGCCCGTCGATGGGCGTGACGGCCATCAGGGCCGCATCAATGTCGTGGGCTTTCTGGCTCACGGTGCTCAGCGCTAGAGAATATCAGATAGCTGGTTGGGCCACGCCAATCGAGCGGCGCGTCTTCAAGCGACTTTCGTCTTTTGGCTCAGGTCAACGAAGCGCAGTTCGACGCGCTTATTGAGCGCGAGCGCGATTCGACGGAGCACTGCCAGCGAATGACCCGCATAGTCGGCGTCCTCGAGTCTGCTGATCACGGAAGTAGTGGTGCCGACCAACCTGGCAAGCTCGCCCTGCGTCAGTCCCGCGCTCTTGCGAAGTTCGTAGATCTGGCGCGCGACACTATCGATCGCTTCCGCCTCTTCAGTTCGGCGATGCGCCGTGGCCGTCATTCGTAAAAGCAGCGATGAATAATGTCGATCGCGTCGGAGGTTCTCTCGCGCTTGCGCATCTTTTTCATGTTGATGGCAGTTCGACCCGCGGCGTCTAGTTTAGTAAATCTTCGCAAAATTGCGAAGTCAAGGCTCCCCGCGCCATGCTGTCGATTCGTGTCGTTTGATGGGCTCCAAGCGTTATTAGGGAAGCTCGGCAGCAGCGACTTTTTCTACCAGCCTGAGAGCCTATGAAGAAATTGAAGCAGAAGTTCTGGATTGTAACGCGCGTGTCTTCTCAAAAGCCTCGCCCGCGCCTGACGCCTCGGGCGGAAGCCGCACGCTGGGAGAGCGAAACCGGCGATTCACTGGTGAATCGCAGGGATGGCGAGGGCGTGCCGGAGCGAATAAGACCACGGTACTCTTGAGAATCATTGGAAGACCGCCTCACCCGATGCTCGCGGAGGGGGGGCGCTCATAAAGCGGGCGAGGTTCAATAGCAACTGCTGACGGAGAAACGACGATGGTCAAGTTTGATCATATGAACATGCCGGTTTCCGATCCGTTCAAGTCGCGCGACTGGTACGTGAAACACTTCGGCTTCAAGGTCGAATTCGAGGTGCCCGAGCGCAAGACCATCGCGCTGCAGGACGACGCCGGTTTCACGATCTTTCTCTATCCTGCCGCCAAACCTCTGGACGGCGCCAAGTGCTCGCTGACGCTCCAGGTCGAGAACGTTGACGACGTCCATGCGAGGCTCGTGAAGCAGGGGCTCAAGTTCACCAATCCGCCCGCGAAGTATTTCTGGGGCTACGGCGCCGACCTGCTCGACCCGGACGGCTACCAGTTGCTCTTGTGGGACGAAGTGACGATGCGCGAGAAGACGCGCTAGCGGCCGGTATGGCCGAAGCCGCCGGAGCCCCGCGGTGTATCGGAGAGCTCATCGACCTCGACGATGTCGCAGCGCACGACCGGCGCGATGATAAGCTGCGCAATTCTGTCGCCCGGATTTATCTGCACCGGGTGCTGGCCCAAATTTACGAGTAATACTTTAACTTCGCCGCGATAGTCGGCGTCGATCGTGCCCGGCGAATTTACCATGCCGAGGCCCTCTGCGATTGCTCGTCCGCTGCGCGGCCTGACCTGACCCTCGTAGCCCTCAGGAATTTCCAGCGCTATTCCGGTTGGTACCGCGCGCCGCTCCCCGGGCGCCATTTCGATACGCCCCTCGAGATCGGCCATCAGGTCGATTCCAGCGGCATGCGCGGAGTGATGGGCGGGAAGCGGCAGCGAGCTTTTGCGGACGCGGCGAATCTTGAGGGCCGGGGCCATCGCGAGCGCCGGTGGCTAGGCGAGCGGCGCGAGCACGTCCGCTTTGACCTCGCGGCCCTTCAGGTCGCCGAGCGTCACGATCGCCATCTGGTCCGCTTTGAACCACGACGACGCCAACTCGATGATCTGATCGTTGGTCACGGAGTCGATTCCCGCCGCGATCTCGTCGAGCGGAATATCGCGGCGGAAATAGATCTCGTTGCGCGCGAGCCGGTTCATCCTGCTGTCGGTGGATTCCATGCCAAGCAGCATGTTGCCCTTGAGCTGGCTCTTGGCGCGGGCGAGCTCGGGAGCACTCAAGCCTTCGCGCGCGATCTTTCTGAATTCGTCGATTGTGACATCCAGCACTTCGTCCACCCACTCAGGATTGGTGCCCGCATAGACGGCGAAGTAGCCGCTGTCGATGAACGACGACACGAACGAATAGATCGTGTAAACGTGGCCGCGCTTCTCGCGCACTTCCTGGAAGAGCCGCGACGACATCCCGCCGCCGAGGGCAGTGTTGAGCACATAGCCCGCATAGCGGAGAGCATGCGTCTGCCCGATCCCCGGCGATCCGATGCACAGATGCGCCTGCTCGAGCTTCTTCTGCTCGTTGAGCACGAGCGGACGCGCTGTCGGCTGACTAATGGGGTCGGGCTTGCCGTTGCCGGGTATCGAGCCGAAGAGCCGCTCGCATCGCGCGTGCAGCTTGTCGTGATCGACCTGACCCGCGGCGGCGAGGAACACGCGTTCGGAGCGGTAGCGCGCCGCCATGAACGAGCGCAAATGTTCGCGGTTGATGCCGTTGACGGTCTTGGTGGTTCCGAAGATCGGCGCCGCGAGCGGGTGACCCTTCCAGAAATTCAGCGTGAACAGATCGTGGATAAAATCATCGGGCGTGTCTTCAGCCTGCGAGATTTCCTGCAGCACGACCTGGCGCTCGCGCTCCATCTCGTCGGCATTGAACGTCGAGTCGAGGAAAATATCGGCGAGCAGATCGGTCGTCATGTCGAGGTCCTGGCCGAGGACCTTGGCGTAGTAGCAGGTGTACTCCTTGCCGGTGAACGCGTTGAGCACGCCGCCGACGGCGTCAACTTCCTCGGCGATTTGCGCGGCGGTGCGCTTGGTCGTGCCCTTGAACAGCAGATGCTCGATGAAGTGCGAGGTGCCGTTCTCGACCGGCGTCTCGTAGCGTGAGCCGTTTTCGACCCAGATACCGATCGTCGATGACACCATCGTGGGCATCGACTCGGTGAGGAGCCGGACGCCGTTGCTGAGCATGCTCTTGCGAATCATGCTTCCTGCTTTTGCTCCTGCGCGGCTTCACGCATCGATAAACGGATCTTACCGCTGCGATCGACATCGAGCACCTTCACCTTGATTTCGTCGCCCTCGTGCAGGACGTCCTCGACGCGGCGGATGCGCTCGTTGGAAATCTGCGAGATGTGCAGCAGGCCGTCGGTGCCCGGCATGATCTCTACGAACGCGCCGAACTCGACAATCTTCCGCACGGTGCCCTTGTAGATCTTGCCCACCTCGGGCTCGGCGGTGATCGCCTGGATTGCGCTGATCGCCTTTTCGAGTGCGATTCCGTCGGCCGACGCGATCAACACCGTGCCGTCATCCTCGATATCGATCTTGCAGCCGGTTTCCTCGACCAGGCCGCGGATCACCTTGCCGCCCGGGCCGATCACTTCGCGGATCTTGTCGGGCTTGATGTGGATCGTCACGATTCGCGGCGCGTAGGTCGAAACGTCCTTGCGCGGCGTCTCCAGCGCCTTGTTCATCACGCTCAGCACGAAGAGCCGCGCGTCGCGCGCCTGGTGAAGCGCCTGACGCATGACGTCCTTGGTCACGCCGCCCACTTTGTTGTCCATCTGGATCGCGGTGACGCCGTCGTTGGTGCCGGCGACCTTGAAGTCCATGTCGCCGAGGTGATCCTCATCGCCGAGGATATCGGTAATGACGCGGACCTTGTCGCCTTCCTTTACGAGGCCCATCGCGATTCCCGCGACCGCCGCCTTGACCGGCACGCCTGCGTCCATCAGCGCGAGGCTACCTCCGCACACCGTGGCCATCGAGGAGCTGCCATTCGATTCGAGCACCTCCGACACGACCCGCACGGTGTAGGGGAACACGCTCTCGTCGGGCAGGATAGGAGCGAGGGCGCGCTCGGCCAGTGCCCCGTGACCGATCTCGCGGCGCGACGGCGCGCGCAGGAACTTCACTTCGCCCGTTGAGAAGGGCGGGAAGTTGTAGTGCAGCATGAACTTCTTGAAGCGCTCACCAAGCAGCGCATCGATTTTCTGTTCGTCGGACGAAGTGCCGAGCGTCACGGTCGCGAGCACCTGGGTCTCGCCGCGCGTGAACACCGCCGAGCCATGAGTGCGCGGCAGCACTTGCACCTGGGCACTCAACGGGCGGATCTCGGTCGATCTGCGATCGTCGATACGTTTGTCGTCGTCGAGAATCGCGGCGCGTACCCGCGTGCGAACGAGGTAATCGCATGCGTCAATGAGTTCGCCCTTGCGCTCTGGATACTGCTCACCCAACTCGGCGACGACGTTATCGGAGAGCGCGTAGAGCGCGTGCTGGCGGCCGTGCTTGTCGCCGATCGCGAGCGCCTTCTCGATTCCGTCGCCGATGTTCCGGCTCACGGCTTCTAGCAGCGCGGCGTCGCGCTCCTTGGCCTTGAACTCACGCTTGGGTTTACCGGCGAGGCGGCGCAGCTCCTGCTGCATCTCGAATATCGCGCCCATCTCCTGATGCGCGCGAAAGAGCGCCTCGAGGATTGTTTCCTCGTCAACGATTTCCGCGCCACCCTCGAGCATCACGATCGATTCGGGGTTGGCCGCGACCACCAGCGAGACGTCGCTGTTTTCGAGATCGGAGACTGTAGGATTGACGACGATCTGGCCGTCAATTCGGCCCATCCTGACTGCGGCGACTGGGCCCTTGTGCGGGATATCGGAAACTTCCAGAGCGGCCGACGCGGCGATCAGTGACAGCATGTCGGAATCGTTTTCACGATCGGCAGACAGCACCGTCACGATCATCTGCGTTTCTTTGTCGTAGCCCTTGGGGAAGAGCGGACGAATCGCGCGGTCGATCAAACGCGAGGTGAGGATTTCCTTTTCCGAGGCGCGTCCTTCGCGCTTAAAAAAGCCGCCGGGGATTTTGCCGGCGGCGAAGGTCTTCTCGACGTAATCTACCGTGAGCGGCAGGAAGTCCACCTTGTCGCGGCTCTCGTAGGCGGAGACCACGGTCGCGAGCACCATCGTCTCGCCATATTGCGCGAGCACGGCGCCGTGCGCCTGTTTGGCCAAACGGCCGGTTTCGAGCGACAACGGCCGCCCGGCGAAGTTAATTTCCAATTTTCGGTACATCTATGACACCTGAGGGAGGACTTGGGTCGCGATCACAATGGCGATGATCGCCGGGCGCCGCAGGGGGCGCGCCCTTTGAGGCCGGCCGGGCGGCCGACCGGGGCCCGCGCGCTCTTATGTTGTATGCGCGCGGCGTGTGCGCAACCTATCTCCGGATGCCGAGTTTCTCGATCAGCGTTTTGTAACGCCCGAAGTCGCGGGTATGCAGATAGTCGAGGAGACGTCGGCGCTTACCGACCAGACGCATCAGGCCTCGGCGCGAATGGTGGTCCTTTTTGTGGGCCGCCAAGTGCTGCGTAAGCTGCTCAATGCGCGCCGAAAGCAGCGCAACCTGCACTTCGGGAGAGCCGCTATCGTTCGAAGTTCGGGCGTTCGCCTGGATTACTTCCCGCTTTTGGGAAACCGGAAGAGGCATTCGGAGTTCTTTACTTTCCCTTTTCCTTTTTCGTTAACGAATCAACGTAACAGAGGCTCGCATGTCGGTAAAGGCCTCGTCTCGATCCGCCGAGAAACCGCATCAAATCATGGGCAATTCGTAATTTCTTTGCCTGATGCGCGAGCAGTCTATACGTTGAACACACGCTCGATTAGCGCCGTGACGTGCGAGGTGGCGCGCGCGATCGCGACCAGCCGCCGGCCCGCATCCAGCACGCGAAAGAGGCCGCCGGCTGGGGGTACGACGCTATCGAGCGCGCGCGAATCACCGTTGCGCAGCCGCTCGACCGTGGCCGCATCGACAGTGACCGCGGGTAGCTCGGCGACCGCATCGCCAAGCGCGATCGCGCGCAGGTTGCCGCCCTCGCCGGCGCGGAGCGCCTCGAGCACCGCGTCGAGCGGGACAGCGTCGTCAATCGAGAACGATCCACTCGCGAGGCGGCGCAGTTCCTTCAGGTGTCCGACGCTGCCGAGCGCGAGCGCGATATCACGCGCGAGCGACCTCGCGTACGTTCCGGGGCCGCAGGTGACGGTGAACTCGAGGGTGTCGCCAGGCGCGAGCCTCAATTCGAGATTCTCGATTGTAACTGTGCGAGCTGGCGGCGCCTCGACGTCTTCGCCGCGCCGCGCGCGACGATAGAGCGGTACGCCGCCGCGCTTGATCGCGGAGAAGACCGGAGGCACCTGCTCGATCGATCCGGTGAAGCGCTGCGCAACCTGCGCGAGCTGATCCGCGGTCAGATTCGACACCGGCGCCGTGCGCGTAACCTCCCCCTCTCGATCAAGTGTATCGGTCTCGGCGCCGAGCGCGATCGTTCCCTCGTAACGCTTGTCGCCGCCCTCGAGAAACGGCGCGAGCTTGGTCGCTTGGCCGATCATGACCGGCAGAAGCCCGGTCGCGAACGGATCGAGGGTGCCGAGATGCCCCACGCGCGCGGGCTTGACGAGAGCCTTCAGGCGGCGCACCACCTCGGCCGAGGTCATTCCGGCCGGCTTGTCAACGAGCACGATCGCATCCATCGGAGAATCTTCAAGCTTATCCGATCCGGCCCGCGCGATTAAAGGTGCGCGCCGCGACGGCCCAAAAGGATGGGAGCCGCACGCACACCAATCGCGTCCGGCTCCCCGAGCGCGGGTTGGGGATTCGTCCGCGCCTTGCTACCCGACGCGGGCGCGGCCGGCCGGTTCTCAGGAGCGAATCCGATGCTCCGTACCGACCGTTTAGTTGATTTTATTAGAAAATCGACGAGTTAGTTACGAGCGGGCGATTGGCCGCCTTTTCCGATTCTCGATTAGCGCCGATTGGGCGGCGGCGGTACGCTAAAAATGAAAGCTTGGCTAAGCTCCGCAGGGTCTCCAACATGGAGCAATCGAAAGTCTCAGCTCTGCCGCGCGTCGTAATCATCGGTGGCGGATTCGGCGGCGTTTCCGCCGCGCGTGCGCTCAAGAACGCGCCGGTCCGCATCACGCTCGTCGATCGCCGCAATCATCACCTGTTTCAGCCGCTGCTCTACCAGGTCGCGACCGCGGCGCTCACGCCGAGCGAGATCGCGCGCCCGATTCGCCGCATCCTGCGCCATCAACAGAACGTCGAAGTGATTCTCGATGAAGCTACTGCTATTGAGACGGCGCGCAATCGGGTGATTCTCGCTGAGGGCGAAGTCGCGTTCGATTACCTGATCGTTGCGACGGGCGCGACGCATTCGTACTTCGGCCACGAGAAATGGGAGCGCGACGCGCCGGGGCTCAAGACTATCGAGGACGCGATCGAAATCCGCCGCCGCTTCCTGGTCGCCTACGAAGCCGCCGAGCGCGAACCTGACAGCAGCGTCGTGCCCGAGTGGCTCACCTTCGCGATCGTGGGCGCGGGTCCGACGGGAGTGGAGTTGGCGGGCGCGCTCGCGGAGATTTCGCGCATGGTCCTCGCCAGGGATTTTCGCCGTATCAACACGCGCCGCGCGCGAATCGTGCTGCTCGAGGGCGCGCCGCGCGTACTGCCCGCGATGGCGCCGGAGTCGTCCGATAGCGCGCGCAGGCAGCTCGAATGCCTGGGCGTCGAGGTCATCACCTCTGCGATGGTCACCGCGATCGACGAGTTCGGCGTCACTTATGCCGGCGGCCATATCCCGGCCCGAACAGTGATATGGGCGGCTGGCGTTGCGGCGTCTCCGATCGGCAAGACGCTCGGCGTGCCCCTCGATCGCGCGGGGCGCGTGATCGTGAACGACGATCTATCGGTGCCAGGCGCGCCGAATGTTTTCATCATCGGCGACCTCGCGTCGATCAAACAGTCCGACGGGCGGCCTGTGCCGGGCCTTGCACCCGCCGCGGTGCAGATGGGGCGGCACGTGGCGCGCAACATCGTACACGCAACGCGGGGCGAGCCGCGCGAGCCGTTTCGCTATGTCGATAAGGGCACGCTCGCGACGATCGGCCGCGGCGCGGCTGTAGCCGAGATGGGCAAGCTTCGCCTGGGTGGCTTCATCGCGTGGCTCGCGTGGCTGCTGATCCACATCTTCTATCTGATTGGATTTCGGAACCGCATCCTGGTGCTCGCCGAGTGGGCGTGGGTATACCTACGTAACGAATCGGGTTCGCGGCTAATCACAGGCGACGTTGAGCCGCTGCTCGAGCGCAGCCGCCGCGACGACGAGGATCGCCATCGCGTGATGGCGCAGTAACTCTTCGGCGCGTGCTTGCGATTCTGGCCTACTTCGGTACGCCCTTCGAATACTGATCCGGCAACGCGAATGCGTTTCTAGTGTCACGAAGCAACGCTACAATCCAGTTGGGTGAATGACAGAGCCGGTGGACTGGAGAAGATGACAGTCAAACTGATCGACCGCAACGTTCCTAGTTCGTGGCCTAGTGACGGGCTTGAGTACCTCGACCGGCATCATGCACTTCTTCTGGATTGGGAAACCCGTTCTCGGTGGGTTTCGCCATCTTCCTACGACCGGGCGATTTTACGGACTGCGCGACCTGCCGCAGCCCTATGCGATCGCCGGTTGGCACTGTACTCGTCTCACCCAGGCGGAGAATTGCGACCATTACCGCGACAGGCATGCGGTTGCCTGACGGAAAGACGCTAGCGAGGCGCATCGACGCGCTACTCGATATGGATTGTTGACTGAAGGCACCGCTTCCCGACCTAAAAACGAAAACCAAGCGGAAGACGAGAATCGGGCCGAAATGGTCTGTTTGTGTTTTTTCCGCCGAGGCTAGCCGGTGAGCTCGGCATTGGCCGATGTTTTCGATACTGGGGAGGCGAGGCGCTCCCTAACTCGCACGAAGACGACCCGGAAAACAGGCCTAGTCATAGCTTCCATCGGAGCGCCCGGTGTGATCGGAGCGCACGTGCCGATCTCAAGCCTAGAACCAAAACGGAGGTCTTGAGTTCAAAGTGGTGCGCCGGTTTCTATCGACCGGGGATACCAGACGAAGGAAGCTGTTGAACACGAGGACCGAATCATACGGGCACTAGCCGCCAAGAACATCAGGCGCGTGATCTGCTTTCCTGACCAGGAGACCCTTCACCCTGCCGTTGCCTTTATTCGGCGAACTCGCCTTTGGACCAACGCTTGGCGCGGCGGACTGTTACCTCGTTGGTGATTCCTCGGTCTTGGTCGAGATGTACGAGCTGGCGCCGAACGGTCCTTCAGCTCGCCACTCCGCTCGCTCTATAGCTGGTTTTCGACCGGCTTGATTTCGGTATCTCGAACTGACTGCCATTTCGAGATACCGCTGGCAGGCCAGCTTCGCCTTGCCAACGGGGCGTGTCAGTGATCTTTACTCGGTAGACTTGCCTTGGGTCCAGGCTTCGGCGCGGCGCACCATCTCCTCGTTGGAGATTTCCTCGGTCTTGGTCGAGATGTACCAGATATGCCCGAACGGGTCTTTCAGCTTCCCGCTACGCTCGCCGTAGAACTGATTTTCGACCGGCCTCACTGCCGTCGCGCCGAGTTTGACTGCGCGATTGAAGACAGCGTCCGAGTCTTCCACCATCAGATGAATTCCGACCGGCGAGCCGCCGAGCGTTGTCGGGCTTCGCACGTCCATCTCGGGATATTCCTCGGAGAGCATGATCGGCGTGCCGTTGATTTCGATCTCGGCATGGCCGACGCGATCGTCGGGGCCAACCAGCCGCAATGTCTCAACCGCGCCGAATGCATTTTTGTAGAACTCCAGCGCCTTGGCGGCTCCCGTGACGGTCAAATACGGAGTGACGGCGCGCGGTCCTTCGGGAATCGGTTTCAGCTTCTCACTCATGACGGTTCTCCTTGATTTCGCGGATCTTCGGCGAATGAATGTTCCGATGTTTTCGTCGGTGTGCCGTAAAGAATCGTGACCGAGTCCTCAGCGCGCTGCCGATGCCACAGATTCTCGGGACAGACGAAGAACGAGCCCGCGTTGACGCGGCGATACACGGGACCCGAGTCGGTGAGCACGGTGACGTCTAGCGCGCCATCGAGCGCGTAGAGCAGCTCGTCGCTGCCGTGCCGCTCCCACGGCGTGAGGCCTGAGAAGCGCATAACGCCGAGCGTTCGCTCGCCCATCTCGGCGATGTTCCGGGACGCATTGTTTGCTTCCTCGCTGGTGGTGGCGTCGGTGATTTTCAGTTCCTTCAACTTGCCGATCGTCGCGTTCAAATCGATGGGCGTAAGCGCTTTGCGCGAGAGCTTCCTCAGGCCCTTGTCCGGGCGCGGCGGATTCTTTGCATTGGAGCCTTCGGTATTCTTCGGCGTCGCGTAGATCGCGTTCATCCGTCCGTGCGGAATCAGCTTGTGCCAGTATCCTTGCGGGCACACGAACACCGAGCCGGTGTCGAGCCGCGTGGTCTTTATTTCGTCGTTCGTCGCGATCTTGATGTCGGTTGAACCTTCGAGCATGTAGAGCAGCTCGTCGCCCGCGTGGCGCTCCCAATGCGACGGGCGCGAGCCGCCCGACACGATGAGGATGTAGTCGCCCATGGGCGCGATGAAGCGCATCGACATTTCCGGCAGATCGCGCATGGCAGCCGCGACGTTGTGCGGCACCATCTTCGGCTCCGCTTCCATCTCGGCGAGCCGCTGCTCGATATCCTTCATCGTGATCAGCGCCTTGCCGCCCTCCGATAGGCCGGACTCGCCGAGTAGTTGACTCCGCAGCCGCGCCTTGAACGAGTCGCGCGGATGATCGCGCAGCTCGGCTGCGATTTCGAGCATCGCGCGGATTGGTGCGCTCACGCGCGGAGGGGGCGAGTCGCGGTTGGTCATGAGAGCCTCCACCGCGCGGTCGAGTTGATTGACAGGGTTTACGCTCCGCTTAGCCATCGTTTTGTTCCATCCGCAGGCGCAGGTTCTTAAGCGCGCGGAACTGAAGCTGCTTGATCGATCCCTCTGTGCGGCCAAGAGTGCGCGCGGCGTCGGCGATACTCTTCTGCTCCGCGAAGCGCATCACGATTACGCGGCGCTGATCGTTCGGCAGAGCCTCGACGAATCTGAAAAGCCGCGCGCTATGCTCGCTCGCGTCGGGCCGCTCCTCAGCGGGCGGGTCGAGGTCGGCGGTGACGGTCTCGCGCCCCGCGCGTCGCGCGTTGTCGGTCACGGCGTTGGCCGCGATTCGGATGAGCCAGGCGGAGAAGGGGATGCCGCGCCATTCGTAACGCTGCAGGTTCCTTAGCGCCTGGTGAAAAACCTCGGCGGTCAAATCCTCGGCGTCGTCGCGGCTTCGCACCCGCCGCACAACAAACGCATAGACCCGTGCGAAGTTCTCCTCGTACAGCGCGGCGAAGCAGGCCGGATCGCGCTTTGCGGCCGCGACCCGCGTGCGCTCGCATTCATCGCGGGCGGGCGGCTCGATCTGAGGCTTGGGGAACGGCATCCGCTTACCGGTATAACCGCTTGCGCGGTGAAAGGTTACGGCCGGGAGCGCCGGTCGTGTCTCATTTTGGGCGCTGACGGCGGGCTGTCGGCGGGCAGACGGTCCGGTGCCTTTCCGTGCTAAGTTCGTTTGCGGATCGACCCAGTCTGCTGTAAGGCCATTTTTCAGTAGGAGGCGGGAGGAATGGCTGCAAAAATACGAATCATCCTCGCGGCATCAATCGGACTAGTCTTCGGAGCGCTGATCGTTTCGCCGAGTGCGCGCGCGATCGAAGTAAAAAAGGAGTTGGTCTCGCCCGGCGGAGGAGGTGGCGGTGGAGGTGGGGCATCAGCAGGGCCTCAGCGCGCGAATCCGATTCCGGCCGCGATGCGTCAGCAGTTGGCCGACACTCTTGCCAACGAGTCGGACAATTACCTCAATGAGGAGAGTGAGAAGAAATCGTCCGGCCAGAACTACGTGGACCTCGAGCCGAAGTTCACCTACCTGCCGTCGCAGAAGGGCGGCAAGTGGGTCGTGCAGGCTACGCTCGAGGGCAACGAATATAAGCCGCCGAAGAATGGCGAAGGCAAGGGCCGCAAAACGGGCGGCCGCAAACAGCTCATCTTCAATTATCGCCTCGACGGCAACAAATGGACCGAGGTTGAGCCGCCGAAGTGGCAGGACGCGCCTGGCACGGCGACGGCTGCGAAATCCAAGTGACGCGATAGCCTCGCGCGTTCCACCCGGTATCATTGGGGCTAGCGGCCGGCTCGCCGGCGGCGTCCCATTTTATGAGCCTCAAACAAAAGCTGCAGGAAGACCTGAAGGCCGCGATGAAGAGCGGCGAGAAGCTGCGCACGATGGCGCTGCGCGGGATTATCGCCGAGGTGAGCCGCGTCGAAGTTGCGGATGCGGCGCGCCGCGAAGTGACCGACGCCGACGTGATCCAGGTGATTAAGCGCGAGCGGGCGCGACGCGAGGAATCGCTCGAGTTCGCGCGCAAGGCGGGCCGCGCCGACCTGATCGAGCAGAACGAGGCGGAAGCCAAGGTGCTCGAGTCGTATCTGCCCGCGGCGGTGTCTGCGGATGAAGTGCGGGCGGCGGTGAACGAGATTATCGCAGGTGGCGCGAATCAGATCGGCCCGCTGATGAAGGCGCTGCGCGATCGTTTTGGGGCTCAGCTCGACGGCAAGGTCGCGAGCGAGATCGTGAAGTCCGCGCTCGCCAGGAAATAGGCCGCTTAGCGCGCCTTACTAACCTGCAGTTTAGACGTCGTAAGTGACTTGATCAGGCTGGACTCTCTGGCCGCGCGTGCCTCACGTATCGGCCTAACCCGGTCTCTCATCTGCTCGAGTATTTCGATCTTTTGAACGAAAGAGAGGGTGGCAGCGCCCTGCGGCCCTCGGCTTTACGAGCGATGACATCCGAGATGTCAGGGTATCGATTCATTAGAAATCAGAGAGGCCGACCTCGCGCAAAAAGGCTGACCACCACTTCTCCAATCGATTGTGTCTTGTCAGTACTTCTCGCAAGGCCTCTCGATTTACCGCGTTTTCGGACAAAAAGTGAATAATTCGATCGCGATCTTTAGGACGCCCAACCTTGAGAGCCGGGGCAACAACGTGCTCAGGCGTCAGCAATGAGATTTTGATGACCTCGGGCGCATTCTGGAACTGCAGCGGAATTTCGAGCGCCATTTCGAGCGCTTCGGCGTCCAGGTCGTTGGCTACCGGGAGGAATTGCACCGGCCATCCCTTGATTACGATATCCGTTTCTGAAGGTCGTATATCCAAGCTTGCTCAGGTGCTCACGTATGGGAGCGAGCGTAGCGATTCCACTAGACCGGACTTCGAATTCATGAAAACACACCAAAATGTCCAGATCTTCGGTGGCGGTCGGTTCTATTTAGTTCATCGCGGCCCACGCTCCGGTGAGTGCATCACCGCGACCATTTCGTTGACCACCCGAAATAGATTTTTCTTGCAGTCCATATTTTCCGATGCTCCCGCTGGGAAGCACCGTGAAGTTAAGTTTATCAGTTCCTCCGACCGAGAAGTTGCGCAGCGCAACCGGTTCTTACGCACAAAGTTATCGGCTAAAAGAACCCCATCGCAGCTCGACGGCAAGGTTGCGAGCGAGATCGTGAAGTCCGCGCTCGCGGCGACGTGAGTTAGGTGAGGGTGCTGCGAACCCCCGCGTCCAGAACCCTCACCTGTCTCGATGCTCCTTCGCTATGCTCAGGAGCTTCTCACCCTCCTCTCCCGTAAAGGAACGGGCTCAGAGGGATCGGAAGAAAGCTTTAGTGGCCGGCGAGCTGCAACATCGCGTACGGAGGACGAGCAACGGTTAGCTGCAGCGTCTGCGGCTTGCGGTCGCGGATGATATCGACGTCAACCTTTTCCCCGACGCGGGCGTTTTTCTGAAAGCTCAGCACGTCACGGGAGGTGCTGATTTTGGAATGATTCATAGCGACAATCTCGTCTGCCTTCTTCAAACCGGCCGTCTGAGCGGGCGAGTCCTTGTCGACCGCGCTGACCTGGGCATTCTTTGCAGCACCATTGAGCCAGAGACCCAGCCATCGATGCGATCCGATTTCGGGGTCTGCTAATTCGAAATGGAACGGTCCGAGAACAGAACTCGCGATCTGAACCCGGTGGACCTTTTTCCCATCTGAGCCGAAGGCCGAGAATGGAAAGCTGACGTCGGACCAGTTCTTTCCTGCCACGTAGTACTTGGTCGTCGCGCTGCCATCCTCGGCGAACAAGCTCACGGTATAAGTCTTTCCGTCGCCCCGCGCCCGAAACGCGACGGTAGAGGTTCCGGAAATATCATCGGTCGCGCCCTCATATTCGAGCGTTGGGAGAAATTGAGCGCCGGCGAACAGGAATCCTTCTGCGGGTTTCACAGCGCCCGTCAAAACCATCGTGCGCTGCGACTTATCTGCCTGGTCAACGCCGTTTGCGATATGAACTACAGATCGGTCGCTCAGCGCTGGGATCCATCCTGTTCCAAATGTCCAGGCGGCGGCTTGGTCCGCTACCGTCCATCCTCCTCCAAGCCCCCAGATTTGGTTTTGGATGGCGACCTCCTTCCGAAATGCTTCGCGGTTAACCCGCACGCCTTGCTTCCAGATCGCGACGATGTACTGGGTCTGTCGGATGTCGGTTGTTGGATCGCCGCGCACCAGAAGCAGATCCGCGCGCAATCCCGGCGCGATCCTTCCGCGATCTTTCAGTGAGAATATGCGCGCGGGCACGGAAGTCGCGTCCGCCAGTGTCTCAGATGGAGGAATGCCGGCCTTCACCATCAACTGAAGTTCGACGTGAAGCAGCGCGCCGATCGCGTCGATTGCGTCAGTGCCCGCGAGAATCGGCACGCCCGCTTCGCGAAACGCGCGCAGATTCGTTTCACTGTGGGCATATGAAAGATGTTCGGTGTCGGAGTTGTGCCACCGAGGTTTCATCAACGCCAGAAGAGCACTCGGCCCCAGGTACGGTCTGATAAGGGGGTCGTCAGGCAGTTTCGCCGCAAGCCGCCCGGTCGTGAGATGGAAATCGGTGAACCCTATCGTCGTGATCACGAACATGTGGTGCGCCGTGAGGGTGTTCGCCCACTCCGGCTCGGGCAGCTTCGCGATCGGCAGATGAGCGAGTCCATCGGCGCCGGCGTGGGGAATATCGAGGCTGGTGCCGTGAACTACGACCATCTTGCCGCGCTTGTGAGCAGCCTGGACGATAGCTTCCAGCACAGGCTTCGGCATCGCGGGAAAGCGCGGACCGTTATTGTAGAAGACCTTGATGTAGTCGGAGCCCTCGGCGACTCGTTCATCTACCTTCTTCTGCGCCTGTTCGGGTTTGGTGATCGTGGTGTCGGCGGCGGGACTCATGTCACCGTGGCCGCCCGGCGTCGCAAAGCCGAATCCGGCAGTGCGGAAGTCAGCGATGTCGGCCGCGCCCTCCATTTTCCTGGGCTTTCCAGTTCTGCGCATTCTGCCACGACATAAGCATGTCCAGCACCGTGGTGTTGCCGAATACGAGCGCCTGCTTCAGTTCGTTTTGCTGCCAGAGGTGGACGTGCGAATCGATGAGGCC
>JASHQJ010000121.1 GCA_030037595.1 Candidatus Binataceae bacterium | reverse complement strand
TGGGCGCCTCTTGTCACGTAGTTTTGAAACCAGACTTCAGGCTTACGAGGATCGAAATCATTGCGGCCCATGCCGATCTCAGCGCGCTGGACCATTATGTTGTCGAGTTGGAATTTCGCTTAGGAAAAGCGGCCCGGCCCTTCATGCTAGGGATTTGAGATGTACCCCGGGCGCTCAAGGATCCACTGGCCGGCAGTTAGTCTTCCGGGGCTCTTCACGAAGACGCTGCCCTTTAGACCGATGCGAACGAACTATGTTTGGCCCTTATACTCGGGGTTGCAGATCGGCCGGTCCACAGCCGGGCACCTATAAAGGCCTCCTCCGAGATCTTGGCACGCGTTGAGATTGAAATGTAGTTCAGTCTACTTTTCAGGTGCCGAACTTCCAAAAGTGTCGCCGGGTATCTATGGGCTCTTTCGAAACACAACCGGTGCGATCGATACTAGCCCTAATGGCAACAGCTCGCCATTCGCCGAGACGGACTACACATGGGACGGTGGCTTGACGCACCAGTTCACGCCTGCGCTGGCTTTCGCCGAAGACAATATTTCAGGATCGATCGACACTACCTCGACGAGGGACAATTCGGATTTGTCCCCATCGACGCGCCTTTCAACTACGCGCGCGGCTACGGTGGCGGCACGGTGAACTCGCTGACCTACAATTCCAGGGATTTCCTCGCACGCGCGAATGTCTTCGTGGCCCGGGAGTGAATGTCGGCGTTCATCCGGACAGTACAACTTTCCGGCTGATGAAGTCGCGTTCATTGATCGGCATTACTTTGTACTCGAGCATACGCCACACTGGTTGGCGCATCGGGCGGTGCCGCGTATCGAACCGGTCCGTATGCGTGGAGGATTCGCCGACGAAACCCAGCTGCCGGAGGTTTGGCAGTTTGACATCAGCGGTGCGCGCGACTTCACGATTCCGGGATTTGCCAAAATTACCGATCGCGTGACGCTTCTCAACATTTTCGATCGTACCAATCTAATCCGTCCGTCCAATGACATCGGCGTTTTCCAAGCCGCGTATGGACCCAGGATTACCGTCTATGATGCGGTCACCGTACCTTTGGCCCTACCTTAAAGATGACGTCGGTTGACCCATGATGTTCAGACTCCAGGTCATCGCCGGGCAAAGATCCGCACGGGAGTGGTCCTGTCCGATGAGCTCGCGGGCTCACGAATTAAAGCTCGGCCCACTGTTATCGATCAGAGAAACGCCCAGTTCTTGCGATTCGGTGGAGGAGCGGACGAATCCTCTTTACTTCGGCAAATCAGAAGGAGTAATTGAGAGCGGCCATTAGCAAAGAAGATCGGCCAATTGGGGGAAGCTCCGCAATGGCCCCGACTGTTATCGCGCGAGGCTTGGCCAGCTCAAGAAAGACCGAATCGATTCAACAACCTTCAATGGGCTACCGTCCCCGCCAACTGTATTGAACGATATACAAGCTTTCGAACAGCCATCAGCTACTCGGGTATCCGCCAATGCCGGCGTCAGCGGTCAGACCGATTTATCTGCATTAACTCGGAGGCTCCATGACCTAGTCGACTTCTCTGAGGACGAATCGTCTCGTGGGTCTAGAGCAACAGTCCGGGGTTGGCCTCCATGGAAACGAGCGGGAGCTCAGCGCCCGTCGTTTGTTTTTGTAGTCACGAAGCTAGAAACGAGTATGAGACTGACTAGGCGCGATTTCCTCAAGAAAACCGGAATACTCACTGCGGCCGCAGCACTTCATGCCATGCCGAAGGAAGTGATTCGCGCCCGACCGGTACTCGATACCAAGTTGTTAACGCCGTTCGTCGATCCGCTTCCGCTGCCGCCGATCGCGCGAAGCAGCGGCACCCACCCGAGTCCCGACGACCCGCGGCGCGAGGCTCGTTACTATCGGATAGCGATGCAGGAGTTCGAAGCTCAGTTACATCGCAACATCCCGGCGACGCGGCTTTGGGGCTATGCATCGAGCTTTCCCGGTCCGACGATCGAAGCTCGAAGCAGCGAGCCTGTCATCGTCGAATGGGTCAACTCATTGCCGCAGAGGCATTTCCTGCCGATCGATCACCAGCTACACGGCGCCGAGCGAAGCAAGCCCGACGTCCGCGCAGTCGTGCACGTGCACGGCGCGAAGACGCCTGCCCACAACGACGGCTATCCCGAAGACTGGTACGTGCCGGGAAAGTCCGCCGTCTATTACTATCCGAACCAGCAGGATGCGGCGCCGCTCTGGTATCACGACCATGCGGTGGGAATTAATCGACTGAATATTTATGCCGGCCTGGCCGGCATATATTTCGTGCGCGATGACTTCGAGGATTCACTCCATCTGCCGTCGGGTGAGTATGAAATCCCATTAGTCATTTGCGATCGGATGCTCGATTCAAAGGGTCAACTGTACTATCCGGAATCAGGCAAGCCCGACGCACCTTGGATTCCCGAGTTCTCCGGCGACATACTATTGGTCAACGGCAAAATTCTTCCCTACCTGAACGTCGCGCCGCGCAAATATCGCTTCCGCCTGTTCAACGTGTCGAACTCCAGCGGCTTCTACCTCTCGCTGTCGAACAACGCGCCGTTTACTCAGATCGGCACCGACCAGGGTCTGCTGTCGGCGCCGGTCGAGGTTCCCAAGCTGGTGATCGCGCCGGCAGAGCGCGCCGACCTGATCGTCGATTTTTCCGAGCATCGCGGCGAGAAGATCGTTCTCCTCAATGAAATCGTTCCGCTGATGCAGTTCCGCGTCGGCTCCGGCGCGCCGGATCATAAAGCGCTCGCCGCATCGCTTCGGCCCATAGCAAAGACGCTCGAATCGACTGCGATAAAAACCCGCATGCTGTCGCTCGACGAGTACGACGACCGCGCCGGCGATCCTGCGATCATGCTGCTCAATCGATCACGATGGCATATGCCGATCACCGAGCGGCCGCAGCTCGATTCGGTGGAGATCTGGGAGTTGATAAACACGACCGACGACGAGCATCCGATTCATCTGCATCTCGTGCGCTTCCAGATACTCGACCGTCGGACCTTTGACAAATTCGCGTATCAGTACAAGAAGACCTTACGATTCACCGGCCCGGCCATTCCGCCCGACGCCAACGAATCGGGATGGAAAGACACGGTGCGCGCCGAACCCGCCATGGTAACGCGAATAATCGTGCGCTTCGAAGGCTACCCGGGCCGCTACGTATGGCACTGCCACAACCTCGAGCACGAAGATAACGAGATGATGCGCCCGTACGAAGTCGTCG
>JASHQJ010000002.1 GCA_030037595.1 Candidatus Binataceae bacterium | reverse complement strand
CTCTTCAACGCCCATTCGGGAGATTCTCGCGGCCCGCCGCGCGCGGTGTCAAGCCGTGGGCGGCGCGTTGCGTGTTTCGCTCCTATACGATTAGCTCATCGCTCATGGGCGGGCTCGTCGCGCGCGGCAAGTACCTCTTCGACGGCGAACGAAAGTTCTACGTTCGCGGCGTTTCCTATGGTCCGTTCCCGGTCAATTCGCGCGGCGAGCGCTATCCGGAGCCGGAGCGCGCAGCGGCGGACTTCGCGCTGATGCGCTCGATGGGTGTCAACACTGTTCGCGTTTACGTGCCGCCGCCGTCCTGGATGTTCGACGCCGCGCTCGAGGCCGGGCTCCGCCTGATGATCGGCATCCCCTGGCCCTTTCACATGGCGTTTCTCGATGAACCCGGGATGGCGGCGGAGATTCGTGAGACGATCCGCAAGGGAGTTACCGAAATGCGCTCGCACGCCGGCGCAATCCTGGCTTTCAGCCTCGGCAACGAGGTGCGCTCCGATATCGTGCGATGGCATGGGCCGCGCGCGGTCAGCCGTTTCCTCGCGGAGCTGTACGATCTCGGCAAGCAGCTTGCTCCTGACACGTTGTTCACGTATTCGAACTACCCGTCAGCCGAATACCTCGATCTTAACTTCCTCGACTTCGTTTCCTTCAATGTCTATCTGCATCGCGAGGCGGATTTCCGCCGCTACCTCACGCACCTGATGGGGATCACCGGCGGTCACCCGCTGGTGCTAAGCGAAACCGGTATGGATACGATTCGCGAGGGCGAGCAACATCAGGCCGAACTGCTCGCATGGCAGGGCCGCGCGGCGTTCGAGGTGGGCCTCAGCGGCGTTATCGTGTTCGCATTCACGGACGAGTGGCACACGGGTGGATCCGAAATCACCGACTGGGCGTTCGGCCTGGTGCGCAAGGACCGCTCGCCCAAGCTCGCGGTCGATACCATCAAGCAGATTTATTCGGAGCCGCTGCCGCCTGCTCTCAAGAACACGCCCAAGGTCAGCGTCGTCGTGCCGTCTTTCAACGCGGCCGTGACGCTCGGCGCCTGCCTCGACTCGCTGAAGACGCTCAACTATCCGGACTACGAAACAATCGTCGTCGATGACGGCTCGACGGATTCGACGGCTTCGATCGCGAACCAACGCGGCGTGCGGACGCTCACACTCGAGCATCGCGGACTCGCTGCCGCACGCAACGCAGGCGCCGCTGCGGCTACCGGCGAAATCGTCGCGTATATTGACGCCGATGCGCGCGCCGATTGCGACTGGCTCTACCACCTGGCGGAGACCATCACGCGCCGCGAGGCCGCCGCGACGGGCGGACCGAACTTCGCGCCAGATCCCGACTCAGCGACGGCCGCAGCGCTCGCGGCGGCGCCCGGCCTGCCGCGCGAGGTTCGCGCCGGCGACGATCGCCTCGCGCAGCTATGCGGCTGCAACATGGCGATCCGCAAATCGGCGCTCGAGAAAATCGGCGGCTTCGACGAGATGTTCACGGCGGCGGGCGACGATACCGATTTCTCGTGGCGCCTCGCCGCTGCAGGTGAGCTGCTCGCGTACGCTCCTGGAGCGGTCGTGACTCACGAGCGGCGGTCGAGGCTGGCCGCTTATCTCGATCAGCAGCGCGGCTATGGCGATGGCGAAGGGCTCCTCTATCTTAAGTATCCGTTGCGTAAGGCGTCGCAGGATGGGATGTACGCGCGTCCATCGTGGCTCGCGTCGTTCTTCTCGCGCGGCCGCATCTACTATGGCGCTTTCGGGCGCGGCCTGTTTCAAACGGTCTATTCATCCGGCCCCTCGATTCTTGAATTCGCGATGTCGGCGCCGTGGGTGATCACTTCGGCGATTTTCGCTTCGAGTTGGCTGCTGGATGAGTACGCGATCGGTGCGCTCGGCGTGGCGGGCCTTCTGGTCACGCTGGCCGCGTTGATCGTGTACACGAGCGCCGCGCCGCTACCGCGCAGGTACTCGCGATTCGGCGCGCGTTTCACCCTCGCTCTCGCAACAATCCTGGGCTCGCTCCAGCGCTCCTGGAGCCGGACCTGGGGTCGCCAGCTCCAGTTCCAACCGACCAGCGAGGAGCGCGCGGCCATGCGGCTTCGAATCCGCGACGAAATCACGCTCGAGCCGGCGAGCGCCGATACGGCGGTCAATTCAGCTTCGGTACTCGAGAACCTTCGCTCGAATCTGATGAGGCGCGGCCTCCCTGTCGCCGAGTCCGACGGTTTTCAATCATACGACCTCCGGATCATTCGCCAGTTTGGCAATATCGATGTCAACGCGATTCGCGAGGACAATCGTGTCCGGCTGATGTGGCGGACCAGGCCGGTGTGGAGAACCGTGCTGTCACTATACGTCCTGTTGTTGTTGATCGATCTCGCGACGGGCATGACCGCGCCAGAAGCAATCGGCGCGATTGCCGGGCTGCTGATCCTGCTGGTCGGGGGATTCGTGCTCACTGCGATGCGCTACGATCCGGTGATTCAAAACGTCGCAAGCGCCGTTGCCGCCGCGCTCAACGCCCGCCTCGTCGAGGAGCCGCGCTGAAGCCCGTGGGAACGATCGAGCTCTACCGTTACGCGATCGCGCAGCTGCGCCGCAACTGGTTCCGGCTCACGATCTCGATCGTTGGCGTACTCCTCGCCTCGATCGCGGAAGTGCTGAAGCCGTGGCCGCTCAAGGTCGTGATCGACAACGTCCTGCGCGGCATGCCGATGATCTGGCGATGGGTGCCCGCGATGCCGGTGGCGGAGCTGCTCGTCGCCGCCTGCCTCGCCCTCGTGATTGTCTACGCCGTGCTCGGCTTGCTCAACGTCATGACCAACTACCTGACGATTTCGATCGGGCAGCGGATGGTCAACGAGCTGCGCGCGCGGATGTTCGAGCATCTGCAGCGCCTCTCGCTGTCGTTTCATCGCCGGCGCGAAATCGGCGACCTGATGGTACGAATCGCGTACGACACGTTCGCGATTCAGACGATCGCGATGAACGGCTTTTACCCGATCGTGTCGGCGTCGATCCTGCTCATCGCGATGTTCGTGGTGATGGTGAAGATGGACGTCACGCTGACGCTGATCGCGCTCGGCGTGATCCCGGTGCTGGTGCTGCTGATCATCGCCGTGAGCGGACGGATCGACGAGCTCGCGGGCGGCGCGCGGATCAAGGAGAGCCGCCTCTACACCGTCGCGCACAGCGCGCTCGCCGCGATTCACGTGGTGCAGGCGTTCACTCACGAGAGCGAATCGTACCGCGAGTTCGTGCAATCGAGCAGCGAGAGCCTGAATCAGACGCTCAAGCTCTACGTGCTGCAGACGATCTACGCGGGTGCAGTCAACGTGATGATCGCGCTCGGCACGGCGCTGGTGATTTATCTCGGCGCGCGACACGTGATGAGCGGCCATCTCACGATTGGCGACCTGGTCGTGTTCACCACTTACCTCGCGTCGCTCTACGCGCCGGTCAATCAGATCTCGCAGACCTTCGGCGCGATCCAGGGCGCGCAGGCGGGACTTCGCCGATGCCTGGAGCTGTTGCAGATCGATCCGGAGATAAAGGATCGCGCAGACGCGGTTGCAGTGGGACGCGCGCGCGGTGAAGTGGAATTCGACAGCGTGGTCTTCGGTTACGAGCCGGGACGCGAAGTGCTCAAGGGAATCAGCTTCAAGGCGATGCCTGGAGAAACCATCGCGATCGTCGGCCCGAGCGGCAGCGGCAAGACCACGATGGCGAGTCTGCTGGCGCGCTTTTACGATCCGCTGCGCGGCGCGATCCGCGTGGACGGCCGCAATATTCGCGAGCTGAAGCTCGAGTCGCTGAGACGAAATATCGCGATGGTGTTGCAGCCGCCGTTGGTGATCGGCGATACGGTGCGTACCAACGTGGCGTTCGGGCGGCCGAAGGTTTCCGACGCCGATATCCTGCATGCGATCGAGATGGCGCGCTTCGGGCCGGTGCTAGCCAAGCTCGACAAGGGCCTAAATGAAATCGTCGGCCAGGGCGGCCATGCGCTCTCAGAGGGCGAAGCTCAGCGGCTCACGATTGCGCGCGCACTAATCAAGGACGCACCTATACTCATCATGGATGAGCCGACCAGTGCGCTCGACGCCGAAACCGAATCGATGGTGATGGCTGCGGTCGAGGACGCGATGCGCGGGCGCACCACGCTCGTGATCGCGCATCGCCTTTCAACGATCCAAAACGCCGACCGCATCATCGTGCTCCGTGACGGCGTGGTCGTCGAGCAGGGCAAGTTTGACGAACTGCTGGCTCGCGAGGGCTTCTTCAGCTACCTCTACAACATCCAGGCGTGGAACCGCGAAGCCACCGGCTGAGCGCGCGCCACCTATTACTCGGAGATCAGGATGCTGACGATTGGACTCACTGGCGGAATCGGATCGGGCAAGAGCACGGTGTCGAAGATGCTCGCGGAGCTGGGTGCGCCGATTCTCGACGCCGACAAAATCGCGCACACGACTTACGCGCCAGGCGGCTCAGCATACAAGGAAGTGATTGCGGCATTCGGCGACAAAATCCTCGCGCCCGACGGCAGCGTCGATCGCGCGAAGCTCGGGCCGCTCGTGTTTGCCGATCCAGAACAACTGAAGCGCCTCACGTCGATAGTGTGGCCGCGCACCTTCGATCGTATCCGCGAGCTGCTCGCGGAGCTGCGAAAAAAGGGCGAGACGCGGCCGATCGTCGTCGAGGCGGCGATCTTGATCGAGGCGAACTGGCAATCGATGTGTGACGAAATCTGGCTTGTGCGCGCGTCGAAAGCGCGTGTAATCGAGCGCATCGAGCGTGACCGTGGCATGAAGCCGGAGCAGACCGAGGCACGTATCCGCGCGCAACTTTCCGATGACGATCGCGTCAAGCACGCGAACCTTGTGATCGAAAACGAAGACTCGCTGAATGAGCTGCGCGAGGTCGTGACGAGCGTATGGAGGGGCGCGCTCGATCGTAACCGCTAGGCACCGAGCGACGCCACGACGGCGAATGCCGCTATTTCGACGAGCCCACATCCGCCGGCGAGTGCAAATCC
This sequence comes from Candidatus Binataceae bacterium, assembly GCA_030037595.1. GTDB lineage: Bacteria > Desulfobacterota > Binatia > Binatales > Binataceae > JASHPB01. Next base: position 4,360 of record JASHQJ010000002.1, on the reverse strand, counting down.
GGCGGCTCCGCCGAGGCCGCGGCTGAGTATCAAGCGCAAAGCAAGAATCACGAGCGCGATCGCGATAATCACGATCAGGCCGATATTCCGATAGAGCCCCAGCGCGAAGCCGAGTGCTACGGCGCTCGACACGGAGAACTCGCGAAAGGTGAGTCCCCCGGCAAACGGAATTCCGAGCCCCCATTGCTCGAGGGGCTTGAGGCCGTAAGCGATCGGCACTATCGACCATCGCGAGAGCATCATCGCGAGCACGATCGCGGTGGCGCGCGACGCCTGGCTATCGATCCTCGCGAGGCACCAGACTTTGATCGCAAAGGCGAGCAGCGCAACGAAGAGCGCTAGCGGGCCGAGGCGTGCAAGGCCGGTGGACGCGAGTCGTCCGCGATGGCGTAGCGACTCGAACAAATCAGCGACGCCGCGCTCGGCAAGGCCAAGCGATATCGCCGCACCGAGTAGAAGTACGAGCAGTGAGCGCGCAGCGACGGCGAGCATCGGCGCGAGTGCGTAGTCGATAAGCGCGAGGATCACGCCGATTGCGAGACCGACGATCGGCATGAAGATGAGCGCTCGAGCGCGCTCACCCCCAGTGCCGCGCGAGCGCTCATCGAGAATCGGCCAGAGCGTGCACGCGGCAAGCGCGAGGACAACCTCGCGCGCAAGGCTGCCGACTGATTCGCTTTGCTCCCGCGCCGATTCCATCGTGGATTATCAGGGCACTGGCGCTCAGGGAAATACATAGAAGCGATTGGGTAGCTTAAAGTCCGGTTGGGAATAGCTACCAAAGAGGTCACTCGCCTGATCGCCCATGTTGAGAATAATAGTATATCCGGAATTGACTATATTCATTCGCTGGATAGCTTTGAAAAACACCGGCGACGGGACTTTCATCGAGTCGGCTCCATCGTCAGTTCAGTCCAATCTGAATAGCCAGCGGTGCGCAGGTTCCGCTCGGTCGCCTTGCGCTCGATTTCGTGCCGGCCGGTTATGAAAAACACGGCGACTCCTTGACGTCTCGCCTGTCTATTCAACTCGAGCGTCGGCCTGGTCGCGGCGTCCTGCGCCATCAGCGCCCAGCTCGACCATCCGCAGGGCCCGTGCCGCAGATCGTCACACGGACCGTCGGCGATGAACTCGAAATTGTGGGCACGAATTTCTGGCCAGGTAGAGAGCGAGGGTTCATCGATGTCCAACACCATCGCGACTTTTCCGCTGCGCCGCGCCTGGCGACCAAGATATGCTTTGGCGCGATCACCTACCTCATTCAGTTCGCGACCGCACTGGCCCGAGCCATGATACTTGAGAAGAATCGATTCAAGGCTGCCGGGTCCGAGCAACCCCAAAACTGGCTGTGCAGGAGCAGATGCCGTCTGCGCAAGTGCGCAATTGGGAAGAGCCGCTAGCATCCACACCAGGAAGTGACAACGATTTTTTTCATCGGATTAGTCATTTCCGCAATGACTAGCTACTAGTTAGTCCGTCGATTCCATTTGGGCAGCTCGGGCGGTGACAAAATGAATACCAAGATCACGGCAGCGCCGAACAACAAGTAGGCTGCCATGAACACCGCTGGCGGAAAATCAAAAAATATCAGTTTGTCGATCCAGTAGCCGATAAAATCGTGGCGATATCCAACGGTGCCGCCGAGCCTGCGCAGATTATCTTCAAGCGAAGTCAGCGGACAGACATAGCCTGCGACCGACTCGGCACATACGAATCCGATCGCGAGCAGATGCAACAGGCGAAACCTGAGGTTGCGCGTCCATTGCCAGTGCTTCGCGGCACCCGCGATGATTAGCGCCAATCCGATGACAACGAATGCGATGAAGGCGGCGTGAATCAGCGCGACGAGATCGGCAAGCAACAGATAGCCATTCATCGCGCTCCGGTCGGGTTCACGCCGATTCTTTCTTCGCCCAGCCGGTTTGGTAGGGCGCCGACATCCGTCCGATCGCGCGAAGATGCGCGAACTTCCACTCGCCGTTGATCTTCACGTAATCCTCTTCGTAACGCGCGGCGAGCCACATCTGGCGGTTGCCCTTGCGGAAAGTGAACGGGCCAAGGAAGTACCAGGTACCCTTCGCGCGATCGCCGCTCACGGTGATGTTCGGATTCATCACATTGTGTTGCGAGAAGCTGATACGGTCGCGGAAGCGCTCGAACAACGCGCGAATGGCCGCGTGACCTTTGTGCGTGCCGATTCCCTCGCCTTCCCAGATACCGTCGCCAGCGAACAGCTTCGTGATCTCATCGGGATTGTGATCGTCGTCGCACACCGAGCAGTAACGCGCCTTGAGTTTCTTGATCGCCTCGATGTCTTCGAGGATCGTGATGCGGCGCTCCAGATCTTCGCTCGCCATGGTCAGCTCCTCTCGTCGTTTGGTGCAGCCAACTCATGCTGCCCTCAAGCGCTCGATAGCTTCCTCACTAAATGCCTCTGCCGGAACGACTTCGGGCCCGAGCATCGCCGCCATTCCTGGATCGACGGCAGGATTTTTCATGCGCTCTTCGCGATACTTGATTCTGCGCATGCGAGCCTGCTCTCCGAACTCAACGTAGAGAATGGAAAACATCGTTGCGACGAAGCGCAGTCGCCTCATCCGCTCAGCCCGCTCCGCGACATATGGTGCAAAGAGCGCAGGCGTCCAGTGGCGATTCGCCAGCATCAGATCGCGCACCATTCGCGCGTCGCGATATGTAATCGAGAGACCCTGCCCGATTATCGGATCATTGTGACCGGCGGCGTCTCCAATCAGCACCACGCCCGGCGCGACCGGCGTGTCGGTCCAGGTATCTTCGTTGGCGTAGGAATTGCACGGACCGGCGGGGACGCCGTTGACGATGTAGTGACTGTCTGGCACGCAGCGGAGCCTGAATGCGTCGAGCAGGCGCGCCTGGTTGTCGGCGCCGGCGAAGCGCCGCTTCTGATCGATTCCGTAACAGACGTAGAGACGCGCGCGTTTCGGTGATTGCGGAAAAACGAGAAAGTTGATGTCGGCCTCGGTGCCGAGGGTCTGCACCGATTCGGGCCAGCCCTCGATTTCATCCACGAGCATCCCGGCCATCAGATGATGCGTGGGATCGCGATGCAGCTCGATTCCCGCCTGTCGGCGCACGATTGAGTTTCGACCGTCTGCTCCGATGATAAGCCGTGGAGTGTAACGATGCTCAGCGCCGTCATGATGAAAGCGAACCTCGGGCGACGCGCCCGGAGTGACTTGGACGTCGTTGACACCGCGCAGCAGTTCGACGCCGCCTTTAATGGCCGCCGCGTTGAGCGCGTCGCACGAATGCGGATGACCGATGCATAGCGGAGGCTTGAATGCGGCGTTCGCAAACAGCGTGAGATCCTGAGCCTCGGAGATCGCGGTTGCTGGATCGACATCGTCGCCGTACGCAACATGCTTCGTAACGTGATGGCCGCCCGCCTCCCGCAACAAATCGTAGATACCGAGGGGTTCGGTTTCGGCGACGCCCCACGGCGAAATCCATTCGCCGCGCACGCGATCGATGTGCATCGTGGATTTTTCGAGAATCGCAGTTTCGATTCCCGCCCGCGCTAGTGCGATCGCGAGCGCGCTTCCGCCGATTCCGCCGCCGACGATAACCACCTCAGGATTGCGAATTGCGCTCATCGCCGTGGGCGCACCTTGGGAAACCGCGGATTCCTAAACGGCTCGCCGGGCGCCAGCTTGAGCGACGTTTCACCGAAGCGCGTCTCGGAGCCGCCGCCCGTCGCGCCAGGATTTCCGGGCCGCGGCGCGAACACCGCATCATTGCCGAAGAAGCGCAGTGACAGCGTGCGGCGGCGACGGCCGGCATGCGTGGGTGCGCCGCCGTGCAGCATGTGCGGATGGAAGATCAGAACGTCGCCGGGCTTCACCGGCCATGAGACGATGTCGTAATGTTGGCGGTCGGCCTCGATATTCGGCAGCCGCGGCAGCGTCCCGTAAATCGGCGCGGTATCGTCATTGGGATCGAATCGCGTGCCGTCGTAGAGCACACCACGATGCGAGTGGCGAACAAACTCGAGGCAGTCTTCCTTCGCGATCGGCTCAAACGAAATCCACATCACCGCGAGCTGTTCGCCTTCGATCGGCAGATACGACGAGTCCTGATGCCACGGTGTGCGGCGGCTCTCGCCACCTTCCTTGAGAAAAACCTGCTCGTAGAAGAACCACACGTCGGGCGAGTTCCACAGCTCGGCGACGACATCCGCCGCGCGCGACGCCTCGAGCATCGGACGGTATGCGCCGGGCGCGTTCGGGTTGAGCAAATCCTGGTAGAACTTCGACGGCGCTTGCGGTGTGCCCTGGAACTGCGACGCAAGCGGACCCGGATGCGCGAGACTCCAGTTGTAGGC
>JASHQJ010000120.1 GCA_030037595.1 Candidatus Binataceae bacterium | reverse complement strand
GGGGCGACCACGTCGTCTTGGAGTATAGAGAAGGCGATACTTTCGCTTGACCAAGGCTCGGTGCAGACGCAAGAGGGTCGAAGTCTTCAGGATCACAGCCATCCTGCTCCAACGTCTGGGCGCTACCAGTAGCGTGCAGAGAGAATCGCGCGATCCCACCGGGTCAAATTTGGACTCCGCTGCCGCGCACGCTTCATGATGAGCAACTGGTGTTTGACGGCCAGCGATTCAATTACGACCGCACGAGCCCGCCAGGACGGGCAAGCCGCGCGAGGGTCACCAACAGGTGGACAAACAGAATAAACAATAGCTTCATGGAGAGGCGAACTTTAACGCTCCAAGACCGATGCGCAAGTCTGCAGCTACCACACGATCTTCTGGCAGAATTGGCAATTCGCCTCGCACAGCTTTGGGTTACCTATTCGATAAAGCTATACTGTCTTCGGCATGCCTCAGGGCGACGGACAGATTCGCCTGCGCCCAGTGCAAAGGTGTATTGTCATTGGCGACGTACCTCCGGTGCTCAAGGTAATAGGCTTCCGGGCACTTAAAGTCCGAGGTTACTTGGGCTAGGCTGCGGTTGAGATACGCTATCTGGCTTTCGAGATAGATTTCGTCACCTGTCCGTTGATAGCGCTTCGCGTAGATTGAAGAAAGCACAGGATCAAAGATACACCACTGGGCTTCTTCTCCGTCTTTGAGGAACGAGTTGCGCCATGCCAACTTGTTGCTGAAGTCTCCGGTACGCTCTTCTGGGCTGAATAGGTCCTTATAATCGCCACACCAGTAGGAATCACCAAGATAGCGGCGAATGCCGTTATCTCCAAGCAGCGTGTTTACCACCTGGGTGATGATTCTATCAGCCATCCGATGATCGACGATTTCCATAGGATAAATTATAAACAATAATGCCGCATCGCAGTCGCGAGCCCTGTCCGCTTGAATGCACTCTGCCGGCAGTATCTGGTTCAGTGCTTCACGCCCCAGTGTTATGAGTTGTGTGACGGTATCGACCTTTATGCGATTGGTCCAAAACCCGCTGGCGATGTTGCTGTCTCCGACGAGCAAACGTTGAAGCTCCTGAAGTGCACCTAGTACCACGCCAATGCTGGAAGCATTGATTTTTCGCTCCTCCTCCCAATGCCCACTATCTTCGTCTTGCCAAAAGCGGATAGCGCCGAAATACTTTACAAAACTGCCGAGTAGTTCGACCTGCTCGTTGTCTAATTTCAACACCTTGTCTTTAGCGAATCTGCAGAACAGCCATAAGAAGTATCCTAAAGCGTCATTTTGGGCATGCGGCCACGTCTCAACTAATTCCTGCAGCTCAAGGCCGTCGAAGCGAACCCTAGGTCTCAGCATGGCATCGTTCGCAAGCGTCGGGTTCGCAATAACATCGCTGAACCGATGGCTATACTTGCAGAAGTAGGAGGCGAGCGACTGGATGTTTCTTAGCGCAGCTTGGATCTCATTATTAAGATAGAGGCAATGGGCTATGTAAACGTTGTCTCTCACCCAGACGTATTGATATCCGCCGACAGCCGAGCCAGGCTGGACATTCCGTGCCGGGAAGAGGCCGTTAGGTAGAGGAGCGAGAGACAAGGTCCCTCGCGCTTCCAACAAATTTCGAAGAGCGCGGATCTCATCAATAGTGTATCGTTGCCTAATAAGAGAGGCGATTGCCTTATTGTGTTGAACTACCATATTACGTGTTGAGAAGGCTGAAATAGCATATCCTTTAAGGGACAAGCTTTTTGATCCTTTCGGAGACGAGGCCTTTTAGGGCGTCAAGGTGTTGTTCATACGTAAAATGCGCCTGTAAGCTGAAGAGGGCACCGAGCGAGCCTGTCACAATTAGGACGGCCTTGTATGCACCGAATGAAACTCCAAATATTCCCCATACTATAACTAGCACCGAGAGAATCCCGCTAGAAAGGTGCAACGCGCGGTCCTCGAAGAAGAACGCGTTAAGTCCCTCCGTGCGAACAGGAGCGCTTTGCGGCATTGAGCGCACCTCTTCGGCAAATTCCTCATAGTCGGCATCGTTGGGCTCTATTTTTTCGCCAAGCATCTGCCGTCTATGAACGAGCCGAAAGTAGCTACCTATGACCATAATCCTCAAATTGAGATGACTACAAATCAGATCGACATATAGACAAATGAGCGGGATAAGGCACAAGAGAAGATCCTTCGAGCTCGTTCCCGGGCCGACACCTAGAGCTGCTCCGCCGATCGCAGCGACACCGATTATCTTCCATTTCAGCAGATCGATGCGAGCGTTCTCTGCCTCTATGATCTCTTCGCGCATACGCTGCCCTATAGCTAACAGAACAGTCGAGCTGTCCGCTGATTCAAAATCACGCCCACCAGTAACGGCATTTTGGCACCAGGATCGGAGCTTGTCGATTGCTAGCTTGGTCATTCCTTAGCGCAGGCCCGAAGGTTTGGGGTATTAGGGCTGGCTCACTTGATTCTCCCGCGCCGACGCCTGTCCGTCGCGAAAACCTAAACCCGCGGATATTCGTGGTTATGGGCTTCCAGAATTGGCAGCGCAATGACTTGGCCCACACGCTGTGTTCCTTTTGCGAAATGTTGATCATGGCGTGCGCAATCCTCAGTATTTCCTTATCACAATTTCCTCAGTCGGAGTGGAGATGATTTCGTTAAGTACACGCGACACCATGGAGGAAGCGATGAAGCGCTTCGATCACGAGCCGCGCGATACGTCCGATTGGCGCGGGAAAACAACGAGGCGCGCAAGTTCCGTATATCCTTTTCTTGCGGAGCACTATCGAGCCGGTACTCAATTTCCACAAAGAGACGGGCATCGCGTTACATCGGTGTGCTCGCATGGAGGTTATGAACGGTCAACCGAATGAGCCTTCGAGGATTGCGACCCCGGTTTCCAAACCATTTTTCCAAGTGTACGTCGCGAGAACAATTGGGACAATGGCGCGCTGATAATAAGGCTGATACCGATACCCTTCGCGGGCTACATATCCGCGTTAAACACGACACCCGTGTGCGGGATTCTCGCGTTCGGCTCCTAGTATGGAAGCTTCGGCGCGTTATA
>JASHQJ010000119.1 GCA_030037595.1 Candidatus Binataceae bacterium | reverse complement strand
TTCATGAGCGATCTCAAGGCGGGCATCGATTCGGCGAAGAAAAGTCACAACGTGTCCGCGCCGGTTGAGGTTGACCTTGTGGACGGATCGACCGGCAACGTGATGCAGGCTGTGACCGAATAGTCAGTCAGCTCTCTTAACGCGCGCGGAACAATTGGCGATTAACCCGCGTTTTCTTCTATGTAATGATCAAGAAGATTCAGACGGTTAAGGTTCTCGGAGTGTCCACGTCGAATTTGATTTCGCGCCGCGCCTTCATCGGGCTCGCGGCAACGATTCCCGCGCTCGCGGCGATTGGAATCCATCTTCACGGTATGGGCGATTCTTCCGCAGCGGCGGACGAATCGGCGCCGGCCGGCGGTATCCAGAAGGTCTCGATCGTTGAGTTCACCGATTCGGGACAGAGGAAAGGTATCATCATGACCAGCAAGGTCATTAAGAGCGATGCGGAATGGCGCAAGCAACTGACTGCCGAGGAATATGACGTCACGCGGCGGGCAGGCACCGAGCGTGCCTTCACCGGCAAGTACTGGAACAATCACGAAAAAGGCATCTACCGATGCATCTGCTGCGGCAACGCGCTGTTCAGCTCCGACACCAAGTTCGAGTCGGGGACAGGATGGCCGAGCTTCTGGCAGCCGATCGCCAAGCAGAACATCGAGACTGACACCGACCGTTCGCTGTTCATGGTGCGGACGGAGGTCAAATGCGCTGAATGCGATGCGCACCTTGGCCACGTCTTCGACGACGGACCCCCGCCGACCGGACTGCGCTATTGCATGAACTCGGCGGCGCTCAATTTTATCGCCGCTGACGGAGCGAAAAAGGAACCGGCGTAGGAAAGAATCAGGCGCCCTCCGCCGCGACTACACCACTCGCCACTGGATGAGAGTGTAGCCCTCGTGGTCCTCGAATACGGCCTCGACGGGCGCGTCGAAGCGGACTTCCTGCATCGGATCGCCGAGCAGATTGCCGACCAGGCGCACTTTGCCGGCGTCGGGCAGCTCTACCACCACGACCAGGTAGGGGCACGCGCCTTTCAGCGCGGGATGCGCCGGATGCCACACACGCTCGAAGCTGTAGATGCGCCCGCGCCCTGACGCGCGATGCCAGCCGACGTCAAGTGAGTGGCAGCTGTGGCAAATCCACTCGGGCGTCATCTGGAAGGTGCCGCAGTCCTTGCAGCGCTGGATCATGAGTTCGTGGCGGCGCGCACCTTCCCAGAACTCGCGATCGACGCCGTCGCTGGCGGCTGTCGGCGCGGGCATCCCAGCGGGGAGGTAGGTCGTCCTGGTTTCGTCGCGTGCTTCAGCCATCGATCGAATCCTATGCGTGCAAGATCAGGTCGCTGACGGGCGCGACCATCGGTCCCGACACGACCATCGAGATCTCCGCGTCCTTGACCTGCGCCGTCGAAGTGCCGCGCACTTGCCGCGCCGCTTCGATTATCAACTCGAGGCCGTGCATGTAGCACTCGGCGAGGTTGCCGCCGCTCGTGTTGATCGGAAGTTTGCCGCTAGGCGCGATCAGATTCTCGAATTTAAAAAAGTCGCGCGCTTCGTCCGGATGACAGAAGCCGTGCTCGACGATACTGGTCATCACGGCGCCGGTGAAATTCTCGTAAACCTGCGCGACGTCGACGTCCGTGGGCTCGATCCCGGCCATGGCGTAGAGACGCGGCGCGAGCGTTTTGAAATTCGAGGTGGCGTAGTCGGGCCCGTTCTCCGATGCTGCGCCCTGGCGAAAATCCGATCCCTGCGCCGCCGCCATCACGCGCGCGGGCTTCTGCTTGAGATCGCGCGCGCGCTCGGCGCTGGTGACGATCACTGCCGCAGCGCCATCGTTCTCCATGCAGCAGTCGTAGAGATGAAACGGCTCGACGATCCATCGCGACTCGTCGTAGTCCCTACGCGAGAGCGGGCGACCATACATGATTGCGCGCGGATTCGACTGCGCGTGGTGATAACAGGCCATCGCGATCGCGGCGAGCGCGTCCTCGGTGACGTTGTGATCGTGCATGAAGCGGCGCGTGCGGAGTGCGATCCATTGCGCCGGCGTGGACATGCCATAAGGCCAGGTGTAGGCGGGCGGCCCGCTGATTCCCTTGAGCGCGGGCGTCTGGCCGAAACGGCCGAACTGACCCTGCGCGAGCGCGCGATACACGATGACGTAGTTGGCGTATCCCGCCACGATCGCGGCCGCGGCGTTGCCGATCGCGCCCGAGCCTCCACCGCCGCCTCCGCCCCAGAACATGTTCGAGAAGCGAAGCTCCGGCAGCCCGAGCGCAGTCGCGACGCGTACCGAATCGTTGCGATCGTTGCTGTAGGAGGCGATACCGTCGATTTGCTTGACGGATATGCCGGCGTCGTCGGCCGCGAGCTTGATCGCCTCGAGCGCGAGGCGGAACTCGGCGACCGGCGCGCCGCCGCGCTTGTAATACTTGGTCTCGCCGATTCCGGCGATCGCGACTTTATCCTTGACGGTGAATTCCGGCGTCATCGCGCGTCCCCACATGGCCTTAGCGAAACTGGGCGCGGATTCCAAGCGCAAGATGCCAGATCGCATCCGCCGCCGGTCACCCGCAAGATGGCCGATCAGGGACACGTTCCAACGAGGCTGGTGCGGGAATTAGAATTGCGGGATTGATATTCTCTTGAGCCGGCCCGCTCGACCACGCACCCTAGAGCGGCGCCGGACAAGGAGAGACCTCGATGCCGTTTCCCTACCGCCGCATTCTGTGCCCCGTCGATTTTGACGATAATTCGATTTTCGCGCTCGAGACCGCCGCCGCAATTGCGCGCGAGCATGACGGCACCGTCTTCGCTCTCCACGTCGTGCCAATGTTCATCCCGCCGACCGGGATGCCGGTCTATGTTGATCTCTACAAGGGACAGGAGCAGACGGCGCGCGAGCGTCTGCACCAGATCGCGCGCAATCATTTGGCGGGACTCAAGTATGATCTGATGACCCATATCGGCGAGCCGGGCGCTTCTATCCTGCAGGTGCAGCGCAAGGTCGCGGCCGACGTGATCGTCATGGCCACCCATGGGCGGCGCGGCTTCTCGCGCTTCCTCCTCGGCAGCGTCGCCGAGAACATAGTCCGCGAGGCCGCCTGCCCCGTTCTCACTGTCAGGTACGAAGCCGGCACCGCCACCAAGGTGGGAGCCTGGATGACGCATAATCCCGTCACCGCCTCGCCCGACGAGGTTCTCTCGAGCGTCGAGGAAAAAATGCATGCGGGCGGCTTTCGTTGCGTGCCGATCATCAAGGAGAACGGCGCGCCGATCGGCATCGTCACCGACCGCGACATTCGCAGCCATCACGAGAAGCTGGCTGAGACAACCGCGTCTCAGGCGATGAGCGAAGGATTGCTCACTGTGACCACCGACGCTGAAATCACCGATGCGGCGCGAATCCTGCGCGAGCGAAAAATCGGCGCGCTGCCGGTGGTCGAGGACGGCAAGCTGATCGGCGTGGTCACAATCACCGACGTGCTGCACGCGCTCGCGGGCGACGACAGGAGTCCAATCAAGTAGGCCGTTGGCCCATGAATGCGCGCGCTGATTTCTCGCCGCAACGTCTTCGGGACATCCCCGCGTTTGCCCGCGCGATGATGCGGCCGGAGTTCTATCCTGAGCGGCCCGCGCAAGTCGAAGTGCGCGAGACGCACATCTCGCGCGTCTTTATCGCGGGCGACTTCGTTTACAAGACCAAAAAGCCGGTGCACTTCTCATTCATCGATGCCGCCGCGCTAAGCCGCCGCTTCGAACTCTGCCGCGCCGAGCTAATTCTCAACTCGCGGCTCGCGCGCCGAATTTATCTCGCCGTGGTTCCTATCCTGCACTCGCCGAATGGCTACGTGCTGGGCAATCCCTGCGAACATCCGGTCGCGGCCGCGGTCGAGTATGCCGTCAAGATGCGCCGGCTCGATGACAACGCGATGCTCGAGCGGCGCGTGGTGAGCGGCAAACTCGAGCCGTCTGTCATTCGCGCGATCGCGAAGCGGCTCGCGGAATTTCATACTTCCGCCGCGCGCGACAAGAGTTGGCAGTACGGTTCAGCCTCTGCAGTCTGGCGCCTGATCGTCGGAAATCTAACCGAGTGTGAAAGCTTCATCGGCGCGACTCTCGAGCGCGGAGTCTTCGATGAGCTCGATACCTTCTGCCGCGGCGCGGTCACCGCGCACTGGGAGCTGATCAATGCGCGGGCGCGCGCCAGCCGTGTGTGTGACGGCCACGGCGATCTACGCGCCGAGCACGTGAGCCTCGAAGGCGGGCGAATCGACGTGATCGATTGCGTCGAATTCAATGAGTCGCTGCGCTACGGCGACGTGGCGCTGGATATCGCGTTTCTAGCGATGGATCTCGACCGCCTCGGCGCGCGCCCGCTCTCGCGCGAGTTTGTGCGCGCCTATATCGACGTATCGCGCGACAACGAGTTGGCGTCGCTGCTGCCGCTTTACAAATGCCATCGCGCGATCGTGCGCGCCAAGGTCGCGAGCATTGGCGCCGGGGCGCGCGGCGCTTCGTCAGAAGAAATTGAGAAGGCGCGAGCCAAGGCGCGGAAATTCTTCGCCCTCGCGCTCGAGTACGCGCAGAGCGCCGCGCGAGCGCTGGTTGTAATCTGCGGGCGCTCCGGCACTGGCAAATCAACGCTCGCACGAGTCGTCCGCGAGCGGACGGGTTTTGTGGCGATCAATTCGGATCGGGTGCGCAAACACCTCGCCGGCCTTTCGCCCGAAACGCATGCGCACGAGGCTTACGGCCGCGGCATCTATTCCGAGAGCGCGACGCGCGCCACCTACCAGACGATGCTCGAGGAGGCGGAGCGCGAATTGAATCAAAGTCGCGGAGCAATCCTGGACGCCACATATAAAGACCGATCCGAGCGGCGCGATGTGCTCGAACTCGCGCGCCGGCTCGCGGTTCCGCTGCTGTTCGTCGAATGCCGCGCCGACGAGGCCGAGGTCCTGCGCCGCCTTCGCGCACGGGCGTCAAAGCCGGGCGAGGTATCCGACGCCGACGCGTCCATTTATCATGCCCAGGGCGCGGAGTTTATGCCGCTCAGCGAAATTCCCGAACGCAATCGTATCGCGATTGATTCCACGCGCGATCCCGACGTTCTCGGCGACGAGATCCATGCCGCGCTTGCGACAGTGAAGGTATCCGAAGCGCGAACCGGATAGTGCTCGCGGCCGCTCAAAGGGGGAAACAAGCAAGATGACGCCGAATCCGTCTTCCGAAAGTGTTCCGCGCGACGAGGCTGAGGCCAAGGAGCGCGCGATGCTGGCAGATCCGTCGCTCTATCAGAGCGAGGAGATCCTGCGCGATGGCCGTTCGATCCTGGTGCGCGCGATTCATCCGGAAGACAAGGATCGCCTGCGCGAGCATTTCCAGGGCCTCAGCAACGAGTCGATCTACTTCCGTTTCATGGGTATCAAGCGCGAGCTCAGCGATGCCGACCTGAAGCGCCTGACCGAGGTTGATTTTCACGATCACGTCGGCTTGGTGGCGACTCTTTCGGATGGCGGGCGCGAGCGATTCATAGGCGTTGGCCGCTATATCCGTAAGCCCGGAAAGGCCCGCGCCGAAGTCGCCTTCGCAGTCCTCGATGAGCATCAGGGCCGCGGTATCGGCTCGCTGCTGCTCGAGCATCTTCGGCGTATCGCGCAGGCCGGAGGGATCGACGGGTTCGAGGCCGAAGTCTTAAGCAACAACCAGCGGATGCTCGAAGTTTTCGCGCAGAGCGGCTTCAAGGTCGCGCGCTCATTCGACTCGGGCACGGTGCACGTCTATTTCCCAATCGGCGAAACTCCGGAGTTCCGCGCGATGAGCCTTGCGCGTGAGCGCGCCGCCGCTGCGAGGAGTATCGCACGGCTCTTAGGCCCTCGTTCGGTTGCGGTGATCGGGGCCTCGCGCGCAGCCGACAAGATTGGTGGCGCGATTCTGGCGAACCTGATTCGCGACGGCTTCACGGGTGCGATCTTCCCGATCAATCCGAACGCAGCCGAGATTCAAGGCCTCCGCGCGTATCCAAACGTGTCGGCCGTCGAACAGAAAATCGATCTCGCGGTCGTGTGTCTGCCGGCAGCTACGGTCGAAGCTGCTGTCGAGGATTGCATCCACGCGCAGGTTGGCAACCTCGTAGTGATCACTTCGGGCTTTGCCGAAGTCTCCGACGAGGGCCGCCAGCTCGAGCGCCGCATCTGCTCAGCCGTGCGCGCCGCGGGGATGCGGATGGTCGGACCGAACTGCATGGGCGTCATGAACACCGACCCTGCCGTTTCGCTCAACGCCACATTTGCTCCTGTGCCTGCCGCGCAGGGCAACGTCGCGATGTTCTCGCAGAGCGGCGCGCTCGGCATCAGCATGCTCGACTACGCGCGGGCGCGGAACCTCGGCATCTCGAGCTTCATCTCGGCCGGCAACCGTGCCGACGTGTCGAGCAACGATTGCCTTGCGTACTGGGCGCAGGATCGCGCGACCGCGGTGATCGGGCTCTACCTCGAAAGTTTCGGCAATCCGGTCAAGTTCGCGCGAATCGCGCCTGCTGTCGCGCGGCTGAAACCGATAGTGGCGGTGAAGGCGGGACGCACTGCCGCGGGCAAGCGCGCTGCATCGAGCCATTCTGCAGCGCTCGCCAATCTCGACGTCGCGGTCGAGGCGCTGTTCGAGCAGGCCGGCGTAATTCGCACCAACACGTTGCAGGAGCTGTTCGACGTCGTTGCGCTGCTTGCTTCGAGCCCGTTGCCTCCTGGTCCGCGGGTCGGCGTAATAACCAATGCGGGAGGACCCGGGATACTGCTCGCCGACGCCTGCGAAGCGCATGGACTCACGTTGCCCAAGCTGACGGATGGCACGCTTGCGGGCCTGCACGCTTATTTGCCGGTACGCGCGGGTTTCACCAATCCGATTGACATGACGGCGGGAGCTTCGCCCGACGACTACGCGCGGACGATCGAGCTGGTGGGTGCCGACTCGAACGTCGATGCACTAGTGGTCATATACATCCCGCCGATGCTCACGCGACCAGGGGAAATCGCGGACGCGATCGCACGCGGCGCCGCCGCGGTACCCGCAGCCAAGCCGGTGCTGAGCGTGTTTCTCTCCTCGCAAGGAGCGCCCGCGCGAATCCAGTGCGGCGCGCGCGGCACGATTCGCACTTACGAGTTTCCGGAGAATGCGGCCTTGGCTCTCGCGGCGGCCTGGCGCTACGCGCGATTCAAAGACCGTCCGCAAGGCGCAGTCGAAACCCTCGACGCACCCGCACTCGCGACGATTCGCGAGGCCGTGAATCGCGCCCTCGAGGGCGCTGGCGCACCGCGCTGGCTCTCGCACGGTGAGATTACGACGTTGCTCGGGGCTGTAGATGTGGAAGCTCCCGTCGCCGAAGAAGTCGCGCCAGCTGACGTTCGCGCCGCGGCCGCCCGTGTGGGCTTTCCGCTGGTCGCCAAGGCGATCGCACCCGGCATCGTGCATAAGACCGAAGTAGGCGGCGTGGTGATGAATATCAAATCCGCGGACGAAGCCGAGCAAGCCGCCCGGACGCTCCAGGAGCGAATGAGCGCCGCGGGCACCGAACTCGAGCGCGTCCTGCTCCAGCGCCAGGTGAATGGCGGAATTGAAATGTTGGTTGGCATGACGAGCGATCCGACTTTCGGGCCGCTCCTCGTGTGCGGAATGGGTGGAATCAACGCCGAGTTGCAAAAGGACGTGGCGTTTCGCCTTCCGCCTGTGACCGATTTCGATGCCGCGCAGATGCTCACCGAGCTTCGCATAAGCCGGCTCTTCGACGGCTATCGCGGTGCGCCGCCGGGAGATCGCGATGCTCTGATTCGGCTCATCATGCGCATCTCGGCTCTGGCGGAGGCCGTGCCGGAACTCAGTGAACTGGATTTGAATCCAGTCAAGCTCCTTGCGCCGGGCGAGGGCGCGATCGTGATCGATGCACGCATGCGCGTTAAGCCGCTTGCGCCGGCGCGCGGCTGATGAGAAATCAGCATCCTGGAGGATTCGCCCATGAGCATCGTGAAGTTTGAAATCGACGGCAACCTTGCGATCGTCACGATCAACCGTCCTGAGGCGCGGAACGCTGTCGATCGGCCGACGGCGGCTGCGTTGGCCGACGCGTTCCGCAGATTCGACGCCGACGATTCGCTCTCGGTCGCGATTCTCACCGGCGCGGGCGGATTCTTCTGTGCGGGCGCCGATCTGAAGGCTGTCGCCACAGCGCGCGGAAATCGCGTGACCGAAGACGGCGACGGTCCGCTCGGATGCTCTCGGATGCTGCTCAGCAAGCCCGTTATCGCGGCGGTCGAGGGCTACGCGGTCGCGGGCGGTCTCGAACTCGCGCTCTGGTGTGACATGCGCGTGGCGGCGCGCGATGCCGTTTTCGGTGTCTTTTGCCGCCGCTTTGGGGTGCCTCTCGTCGACGGCGGCACGATTCGCCTGCCGCGGCTAATCGGTATGAGCCACGCGATGGACATGATTCTCACAGGGCGAGGAGTGTCGGGTGATGAGGCGCGCATGATGGGCCTTGCGAATCGAATCGTCGAACCGGGGCATGCGCTGGAAGCGGCGCGCGAGTTGGCGCGGCAGATCGCGGCGTTTCCGCAACGTTGCATGCGTTCCGATCGGATGTCGGCGTACGAGGGCTGCACGATGCCCCTGAACGAGGCGCTGGTGAGCGAGTTTCGTTACGGGATCGCGACCGTCAACTCGGGTGAGACACGCGAAGGCGCGAGCCGCTTCGCATCCGGCACCGGCCGCCACGGCAAGTTCTGAATATTGCCGCCAGCGCCCGACCCGGCCAGCGTCCGCCGCAGGGGCCATTGAGCGGGTTGCTGACTTCCGGTAAACTGTTTTACAAGTCAATCGTTGACTGATGCGCGCGTCGGATTCCGCGACGCCCCATTTTCTAACCAATAGACCCCAGTAGCAGGCGATTCGCCCGCTGGAATCCGAGGTGGTCTGACAGAGGAACCATTTGTCTTTTTCCGAGTTTTCCCTCTCTCCCGAGCTACATCGTTCAATCAAAGACCGCGGCTTTCACACGCCGACTCCGATCCAGGCGCTGGCGATTCCAATCGCGCTCGCGGGCGGTGACCTTGTCGCAACGGCTGAAACCGGCAGCGGCAAAACGTCGGCCTTCCTGATTCCGCTCATCGACCGGCTGCATCGCAAGCATGCGACGCATCTGAGCGCGCTCGTGATCGCTCCGACGCGCGAACTCGCGATGCAGGTGATGCACGAGTTCGAGCTGCTCGCGCGCCATACTCGCCTTCGCGCAGCGCGCGCGATCGGCGGCGAATCCGAGAAGCGGCATATCGATGAAATCCGCAAGGGCGTGCAGGTGATGGTCGCGTGTCCGGGCCGCCTTATCGACTATCTCGAACGCGGCATCGTCAAGCTCGACCATCTCGAGTACGTCGTGATCGACGAAGCCGACCGCCTGCTCGACATGGGCTTCCTGCCGCAGCTGCGGCGAATCATGCGGATGGCGCCGCGCGAGCGGCAAACCTTGATGTTCTCAGCGACGATGGCCTCGGGGCCCGAGATCATCGCACGCGAATTTCTGCGCAATCCCGAGCGCGTCACAGTGGGCGAGAAGCCCGCGCCGCCTTCGAGCATCCGCCAGACCATCTGCCCTGTCATGCTCGAGGATAAGAGCCCGATGCTGCTCGAAATCCTGAAGCGTCCCGAGGTCGAAAGCGCGATCGTTTTCACGCGCACCAAGAGCCGCGCCGACCGGATCGCCAAGATGCTCCAGCGGCATCGCGTCAAGGCGGTGCAGATCCATGGCGATCGCTCCCAGGGCCAGCGCAACGCCGCGCTCGCGGGTTTCAAGTTGCGCCACTTCCGCGTGATGGTCGCGACTGACGTGGCGGCGCGCGGACTCGATATCCCTGACGTGTCGCACGTCATCAATTTCGATCTGCCGGAAGAGACCGAGAGCTATATCCATCGCATCGGCCGCACGGCGCGGATGGGCAAGGCGGGCGAGGCGATCAGCCTGGTCACGCCGGAGGAGCGCGTGATGCTCGCGCGGCTCGAGCGCACGCTCGGCAATGAGCT
>JASHQJ010000118.1 GCA_030037595.1 Candidatus Binataceae bacterium | reverse complement strand
GCGTTTTTCTCGGCGGCTCGAAATCAATCGTGGCGTCACGTGTCGCCGACATTCGTCGTCGCGCCGCTGGTTATGGGCGTGACCCGGCGAATATCTTGATGTTCGCCGGCATGACAGTGATCGTCGGCCGGACCGAACAAGAGGCCCAGAGCAAATACGCCGAATACCGTAGTTACGTAAATCCTGAAGGAGCATTTGCGCTGCTTTCAGGATGGACCGGAATCGACTTCTCGCGATATGCACTCGATGATCCAATAACCTATGTGAAGAACGACGCTATTAACTCAGCCGTCGAAGCGTTCACACGCAACGCGAGCCGAACGTGGACGGTGCGGGAGCTGGTCGAATACGCAGGCCTCGGAGGGCCGGGTCCCAAGATCATCGGATCACCGGCCCAGGTGGCCGACCAGCTCGAGCAATGGATCGAAGATACTGATGTCGACGGATTCAACCTCTCTTACATAATCAGCCCCGAAACCTTCAGCGACTTCGCCGAGCTGGTCGTTCCCGAGTTGCAGCGGCGCGGCGTTTACAAGCTGAAATATAGCCCCGGCACCTTGCGCGAGAAGTTCTACGGGCCCGGACAATCGCGGCTGCCTCAAAGCCATCCCGCCGCGACATGCCGATGGCCCGCCTCAAACGATTCGGTCAGCGCTGAATTGCCGATCGTCGGTTCTCGTTCAGAAACCCGGAGAGATTGATCGCGCATAGCGATTGTCTATTGTGAGAAGGAAGCGGAGCTGAAAAATGGCTGACTCATCTACATACGTTCCCCCGAAAGTGTGGACTTGGAACCAGGCGAGCGGTGGAAGGTTCGCAAACATCAACCGCCCGATCGCAGGACCAACGCACGAGAAAGACCTGCCTGTCGGTCGCCATCCTCTGCAGCTCTACTCGCTCGGCACACCGAACGGCGTGAAGGTCACTATAATGTTGGAGGAGCTCCTGGCACTCGGACATACCGCTGCTGAGTACGATGCATGGCTGATCAACATCGGCAACGGCGAGCAGTTCGGCAGCGGTTTCGTTTCAGTTAACCCGAACTCCAAGATCCCTGCGCTACTCGACCGCAGTGGCCCCGCGCCGATCAGAATCTTCGAATCAGGAGCGATCCTGTTGTATCTCGCGGAGAAGTTTGGCGCCTTGCTGCCAAAGGAAAGCGGCGCACGCGCCGAATGCCTGTCGTGGCTATTCTGGCAAGTGGGAAGCGCCCCTTATCTTGGCGGCGGGTTCGGTCACTTCTATGCCTACGCTCCGGAAAAGATCGAATATGCAATCGATCGTTATGCAATGGAGGTGAAACGGCAGCTTGACGTGCTCGATCGCCGCCTCGCCGTAACTGAGTATATCGCCGGGAGTACCTACACGATCGCCGACGTGGCGATTTTTCCCTGGTATGGCTGGCTCGCGAAGGGCTGGCTCTATGCAGCCGGAGAGTTTCTGAGCGTGGGCGATTACAAGAACGTCCAGCGATGGACTGACGTGCTATTGCTGCGGCCGGCCGTAAAGCGCGGTACTATGGTCAACCGCACTTACGGTGACCGGTCGAGCCAACTGCACGAGCGCCACGCCGCAAGCGATTTCGAGAGCAAAACTCAGGACAAGCTTGCACCAGGAAGTTGAACTATGGATGAAGCGGCGCGCAACGGTTCCCGCGCTATCGGTAACCCTCGGTCTTTCCGAAAGGTGCACCAGTGGACATTAAGATCCGTTCCGGCTGGATCCGACGCGCGGTCGGCAGGATAGATGAACTGGGCGACGAAGTCTTGGGCTTGTGCTTGAAACGCTCGGCGAAGTACCCGATAGATAAGTCGAAGGAGGGGTGGCCGAGTGGTTGAAGGCACCGGTCTTGAAAACCGGCAGCGGCGTAAGTCGCTCGTGGGTTCGAATCCCACCCCCTCCGCCACAACATCTCAATTCTCGCTGATTCCGGCGGCCTGGTGCTGTAAACCGCAAGCCTCTTTCCAAACGATAAAACCGTGCTTTGGACTCTAGGCAAATGCCCTGAAGACTTCTATCCTCTTTGGTTCAAATCTGAATGAATTGAAAGAAACTGACTTTCGTCTGTACGTTAATTCCAAGGATGTAACAGCATAGACCATTGATTGATCGTTTATACGCCAAATTCAGGTAATTTGAAGGGATACCTTGCTTAATAGTGCAAATCTAGCCGTACGAAGGGTAACGTTTGCAGGCGGCTGCTGCTCGGCGGAACGTCAATTGCCCATGTTTCGTGCCGCAGCGGTCTCCGTCGCCCTCGCCTTCGCTGGCTTCATTTTCGTAGCGATTTGCACCTCCCGGGCGTCCGCAGCTCAAGCCCAGCTCGATGCACAAAATCAGCAGCACTGCGACGACGATTCGACCGCCCCCGATGATGGCGGTGACGACGCCAACTCCAAGGCGAGCAACGACGACAACCAGGCGGTCACAACTGCCAATTCGGACCAGCATGCTCCCGAAGCGGCCGCATCGTCTGGGGACGACTCCGATTCAAGCGACGATCAGACGGCAGATGCCGATAAAGACAACGGCAACGACCAGGGATGCTCATCGGACAACAACGACGCGGACCACTCGTCCAGCGACGATTCCAATCAGGATAATGCTGTTGACGTCGAAGATGGCCCATCGCTGCTCACGCTGTTCGATTACTACACCGACTCTCAGCACTATGTGAATGTCACTACTACTTCGATCGCGAGTGCGCCTTTCGAGGGCTTCATGGCGACGCTCCGCCGCGATTGGATGCAGGCGCGCGATACGAATACCCAGCAGGCGGCGGAAATCACGACGCTCGCATTCAACCGCGACCTCTCGGAGCTATGGGGAATCGGCGGCGGCTTCGGCACTGCGCGCGGGATGCGTTCTAACGACGCCATCGGCTCGTTCCAGACGCACCTCAACGAGGATGGTTTTTCCGCCACCGCGACGATCGCGCGCGACATGCTGCTCGCCTCGGCGCAGACGGTCGCATCGAATATCCGCCAGACCGACCTCGGCCTTAGCCTGTCGTACGATCTCAGTGAAGCGTTCAGCGCCGATGCCGAAGTGCATCATCGTTTCTATAGCGACGGCAATCGCGCCGACGAGATCACTTTCTCGCCGGACTACAAGGTCGATCTGCTCGGCGGGAAGCTCGCGCTCGGCTATCGCTTCAGCTATTCGGCCTACGCCTTAAATCCGGAAGACGGTTACTGGGCGCCGAGTAGCGCGCTATCCGACGGAATCGCGCTCGGCTGGAGTTTCGACCACCAGGCGTACTACGGCCGTGCGGAATTAGGCGCGAATTACGATTCGGTGCGCGAGGCGGCAGGGAAGCTTGCGAACGGCCCTTCGAGCGGACCCGGCGCCTCCGGTGCGATCACTTTTGGAATTCGACCGGGAGACGGAACCGAACTGGAGACCTACTGGACCGGCAATGGTTCCGCGGGTTGGAACTCGATGAACGTCGGCCTGGTACTTCGCTATTTCTTGTAACCTCGAGAACAATCCAGGATGACCACTGAGCCACGCCCGAAATCGACGCCCCCGCCGATTGCCTTCTTCACCATGTTTCTGGTGGGTCTTCTGAGTGCCGCCGGCTTCGAGGCTGCACGCGATTACGTGCGCTTTCTTGATCAGCGCGAGACAGCGCGTGCGACCTCTCTCGATCGGCAGATCGACGCGGTCTTTGTTGAACCGGAATTCAGGATAACGTCCAGCGAATCCGATCTTTACCTCGTTCCGAGGGGCGATCCGGCGCCGCCGTGGGGTGCTGTTTTGAAGGTCACCGGCCTCAAGCAACCCCTCAATCTTTCATGGACACGGACCGGAATGCTCGAGGTCAGGTATAGCCATGGATGCGTGCAGGGGTTCACGAACTTCTGGCACTCCGACGACCTTGTGGGCGGACACCGCTATGTCGAAGTGCGCCTGATTGCTGAGACCGATCTCCCCTGCGGCGGCGAGACGATCACGCCTTCGCCTCTCAAACCGACGATGCAAGTGAATCGCCCCCTGAATCACACGATCGCGCAAACTGGCGCGCTCCCTAGGAGTTGACGATGCCGACGACGCTCCGCCGTATTGCCTTCGCCTGCCTCTTTCTCGCCGGGCTCGCGTCGCCGCTCACCATGAGCTTTGGAATTCGTCATTACGCGTCGATGCCTCCGAGCGAAATTGCACGAGTCACTTCTCCGGATCGGCGCTTTGATGCCGTAGTTTTGAAGCGGCAGCCGCCCTTGAAGCTGATGCGAGTGGCGACCGAGGTGTACGTCGTGGCGCGTGGCAAAACGGTCGGGTCCAAGGACAGCCCAATCATGATCGCGACGCGAGCGCAGGGAGTTCAGGGCGCGTGGCATGGCGATCGTCTGCTCGAAATTCACTATTCTAGTGCGCGCGTCGATGGGTTCACCGCGATGTGGCCGCCGCGAACGAAGACGACGCCTCAAGTTGAGATCCGACTAATTCCGCCGACCGGCGGTTTTTCTTTCGCGCCCGACGATGCTTCCTAGCGGGACGGAAAACGGCCCGCGACCCATCGAACACACCTAAAATCGCGTGAGGATCGCTTTCGACGAAATGACCGCCGCTCCAATATCACTGTCCACGACACGACACGAGGAAACTCCGCAGCGCGCCGGTCACTGGTCAACGTCTCCTGCGCGCGAGTTGCGGCTCACCCAGTATTGCACGTTGTTCAGCGTGGTCGCGATGCTGTTTGCACTCTGGACCCTTGCGCAATTAATCGCGAACCGGATCCACCTCGGACGATACGGTCTGGCCGCCGCTGACATCACGTTCACGATTGCAATCGTGTTCCTGATGTGGGGAACGCTGTTCCATCAGGTCACTCGATGGGCCTTCTTCAAGCGGCTCCTCAAGCATCGCCGCGCCACCGATAGCGAGGTCGAGGCAATCTACAATGACGAACGGCCTCATCCGCTCATAATCCTGATTCCGTCCTACCGTGAAGAATTGCGCGTCGTGAGGATGACGCTAATGTCGGCGGCACTAACCGAGTATCCGGACCGCCGCGTGGTTCTGCTGATTGACGATCCACCGAATCCTGCGACTGCACAGGATGCGCGCGATCTTGCAGCGACGCGCGCCCTTGTGCGCGAACTTAACGCCACCTTCCGCGCGAGACAACGGCGCTACGCCTCGCAGCTGGAGGCCTATGAACGACGCCGCGCCGGAGGCAACCGGCTCGATCCCGCTGAGGGCCACCGGCTTGCCATACTCTATCGCGAAGTCGCCGGCTGGCTCGAGTCCGAGGCGCGCGCGCATTCGGTTCGCGATCATTACGATGATCTCTTCATCAAGCGGATACTGCTCGAGCCTGCGCGGGCACATCGCCGGCGCGCCGCAGAGCTGCAGCAGCTCTCCTCCCAGGAAATAACGGCATCCGATGAAGCGCGCTTCTCTCGCGAGTATCGGCGTCTGGTGGCATTGTTCGCGGCGCCGATGACGAGCTTCGAGCGGAAGCGCTACGTCAACCTGTCGCATGCTTCAAACAAGGCGATGAACCTCAACAGCTATATTGGGCTGTTGGGCCGTAACTATCGGGAGATCGCGCGCGGCGGCGCGCTGCATCTCGAGGAATGCGCCGCGGAGCAGGCGGAATTTCGGGTGCGTAACGCCGATTACATCATCACGCTCGACGCCGACAGCCTGCTGCTCGGCGACTACGCGCTGCAGCTCACGCGCATCATGAATCAGCCGGAGTCCGCCAGGTTCGCCGTCGTGCAGACTCCCTTCAGCGCGGTGCCAAATACCACCAGCCTGCTGGAACGCGTCGCCGGCGCGCAAACCGATGTCCAGTGGTATGGCACCCAGGGAGCGACTCTGTTCAATAGCTCGTTCTGGGTCGGCGCGAATGCACTCCTGCGCCGCTCGGCACTCGAGAATATCTGCGAGACGGTCTACGAGCGCGGCTACCCGATTCGCCGCTACCTTCATGATCGCACCGTGGTCGAGGACACTGAATCAACCATCGACCTCATGATGTACGGCTGGCAGGTCTACTGCCATCCTGAGCGCCTCTCCTATTCAGCGACGCCGCCGGACTTCGGCACGCTGGTAATTCAGCGCCGGCGATGGGCGAACGGACCGTTGCTCATCGTGCCGAAGCTGATTCGTCACGCGCTGGCGGGATCAAACCGGCTCCGTCGCTTACCGGAGTTTCTGATTCGGTTCTATACATTGACTTCGGCTGCCGGCGCCGCCGCGATGCTGCTGACGATTGCGATCCCGTTCCCTGACGCCAGGCGGCTGCCCGTCGTGTGGCTCATCTTCTCGGCAATTCCCTACTACATTCTCTATTGCCGCGACCTTCAGGCTTGCGGCTTCGAATGGTGGGATCTGCCGCGCGTCTACGGCATGAACCTGCTGCTGATCACTGTCAACCTGACGGGCATGTTTAAATCGATCCGACAGGCGGTCACTGGCACGCGGAGCGCTTTCACGCGCACTCCGAAAGTACCGGGCCGTACTGCGGCGCCGCCGATACAGATCCTGATGCCGGCCCTAATCTTGCCCTGCGTGCTGATCTCGTGCATCAGGTTGCTTGCTCGCAGCGAATGGGCGTACAGCGCGTACGGCGTAACGAATCTTATTTGCCTCGGGTACGCCCTCTACTCGTACGTCGGCCTGCGCGCAGCACTGGAGGATATCGCGGCAAGCATCGCGCTTCGAATGGAGGGAGCGGCACGCGTACGGCAACTCCGGGGCGAAATGCCTGTGGCGCGTCCTCCGGTGTTCGCAGCATCCGGAAGCGAGGATCGTGTTTCGGCGAGCGCTAACTAGATCGTCGCTCATCTGCGCAGTTATTCTCGCGTTCGCGGCTTCGAGCCGAGCCGGCTCGAAGCCGATGCCTCTCAACGATTCGCTGGAGGGAACGCGCGTCGCGATAACGATCGACGATATTCCTGATCACGGAGATTTGCCGCCCGGTATGTCGCGCATGGACATCGCCAACGGCCTCGTCAGGAGCCTAAAGGACAACGGCATCGATCAGGCGTTTGGCTTCACCAACGGCAGTTTCATGCCTGAAAATTCCGCCGAGCTTGGGATTTTCAAAATCTGGCTGGATGCGGGCTATCCACTCGGCAACCATACTTTTGACCATCCAAACCTGAACGAGGTCGGTGCGAAAGTCTTCATTGCGAACATCGCAAAGCAGGAGCGCCTGCTGGCGACGCTCTCCAGTTACTCGCCGCTCATCAGGGAACGATTCATGTTCCGTTATCCGTACCTCGATGAAGGCGACACGCTAAGCAAGCGCAACGCGGTCCGTGCCTATTTGGCGAAGAATCATTATCGAATCGCCGAGGTAACCACGGATTACTACGATTGGGCTTGGACCGATGCCTACACACGCTGTCTCAACGCACACGATCAGAAATCGATCGATTGGATGATGACGCACGTCGGTGACGATGCCGATCAGAGTTTGCGCGCGTCGAACGCAATCTCGATGCGGCTTTTCGGCCGCCGCATACCCCACATCCTCCTGATGCACGACGGCGCGTTCGACGTGCTCACGCTCGACGGAATCCTGAAGCGCTGGCACAACCAAGGGGTCCAATTCATCTCACTCAAGGAAGCGCTCGCCGATCCCGTTTACTCAATCAATCCGAACTACGCCTACCAGGACGGGATGAATCTTCTCGACCAAGTCGCGGCGGCGCGTCACATCGATCTCAGCGACCTCGAACCCGCCGAATATTCGATCGATCGGATTAACGAGTTCTGCAAAGCGGCCCCCGCTCACTAAGCCTCGCCGGAAATACTTACCGACACTCACAGCTTTCCTTTCGCTCCCGCGTATCGACAAGAGCGTTGGGTTAGACTCTGCCCTGCCCCTTGGCATGCGGTCTGCGTGCTTAATCGATTCGCTACATCGCCTCCGGAGCGAATCCATGAATCGAATCATCGACGAAATTTTCAGCGTCGGCGGACCGACCCGCCGCACCCTGCTCAAATCGGCCGCCCTGCTGATGGGAACGTCGATCCTTAAGCCCGCGGCCTCAGCGTTCGCCGCAGACATGAACTATTCACCCGGATCGACGGCGGCGACCTCGAAGATTGCAAATCAAATGACGCCTGCCGCGCCGATGCCGAAGAACATGATCGGCTTCATGCTGCGCATGAGCAGTTCACGGTGCCTGAGCGGGTCAAGCTCGGCGTCCAGGCCGAGCAGGGAGGATTCGATCTGCTCGCGACCAGCGATCATCTTCGACAGTGGCAGGCCAACGAGAAGCACTCGGGCGAGGCCTGGTGACGATGGCGGCGATCGGCGCGCAGACCAGGAAAGTCTGGATTGAACCGACCGTGACGTGCCCAAACTTTCGCTACAACCCTGCCGTCGTGGCCGAGGCGTTCGCGTCGCTCAGCCTGCTTTATCCGAACCGGATATTTCTCGGTGTCGGATCGGGCGAAGCGTTGAACGAGCAGGCTGCCACCGGAGTGTGGCCCTCGTGGCCTGAGCGTTCGGCACGCCTGGTCGAAGCAGCAGACGTGATTGGCCAGATGTGGACCGGGCAGCAGGTGGTGCATTCCGGCAAGAACTTCAACGTCAACACCAAGCTTTACGATCCTCCAGCGGCTCCCGTGTGGCTGCTGATGGCGGCCAACGTCAGGTCAAAGGCGATGCATCGCTCCGGTCAGTGAGGCGACGGTCTTATCACCGATCCCGAGACCTGGAAAAACCACAAGACCGACTTCGAAGACGGCGCTAAATCAGCCGGCAAAGATCCGAGCCAGATGCCGGTGCTGGTCGAGCGGTTCGTAGTGGTCGGCGATACGGATGACGCCAAGGCTGCGGCGCAGCTTTGGCAGTTCATTTCCAGGGCCTTCAAAACCTATTTCAACGTTCGCGATCCACAATCGATTCAGCAGCGCGTTGGCGAAGAGCTGCCGCTCGACCAGGTTTACTCGAAGTGGCCGGTGAGCACCGATTCCGAGGTACATCGCCAAAGCAGTGCTAGACTTGTTCACGAGCGGCGTGACGATCGTGAACCTCCACGCCGGACAAGCCAACCAGGCGAAGGTGATCGACTACTACGGCGACCAAGTGATTCCGCGTGTGCGCAAGCAGCTGAATCAAGCCTGAGCGGCGCGACTAACTTGTGCGAGCGGGTGTTCACGTAACCAGCTTCCACGTGAATTCTGACTGGCTTATCGGCGCGCAAATCTATATCGTTTCCCCCGCCAGAGGAGAAACTATGCGCGCTCGAAAATTGCTCTCCGCAATCACTGCGGCCTTTGTCTTGGCGGCGTGCCTGATCGTCATTGGCTGCCACGGAAAATCGGTCGAAGG
>JASHQJ010000117.1 GCA_030037595.1 Candidatus Binataceae bacterium | reverse complement strand
ATCGGTACTGCCGCCGTCCACCACGATCAACTCCGCGTCGGGCGCGCCGCGCCTAATCGCGGCGAGCGCCGCGGCAATCGCATGCTCTTCGTTGAGCATCGGTATGATGACCGACAGTTTCATCGATCACGCGAAGGGCGCGTCCTTCATGGCAGCGGGGGATTGACTATTGGCGCGGGCGGGTCGGATGGCGCATCGCGCACGATCACCTTGCGGCCCGATATCTCGAGCCGTCCCTCCTGGTAGAGCCTGATCGCATAGGGATAAATACGATGCTCCTGCTCGACGATTCGCGCTGCGAGTGTTTCCTCGTCATCGCTCGGCAGGACAGGCACCGCGGCCTGGATGACGATCGGGCCGGTATCGATGCCCTCGGTCACGAAGAACACCGTGCATCCGGCGATTTTCACGCCGTGCTCGATTGCGTCGCGCGGCCCGTGGATTCCCGGAAAGGCGGGCAGTAAGGCGTTGTGCGTATTGAGGATTCGATTCGGAAACGCTTCGAGTATCACGTGCGACAGGAGCCGCATGAATCCCGCGCAGATGACCAGCTCGACACTCTTCGCCTTGAGTGCAGCGGCGACGGCGCGATCGAAGTCCTCGCGGGTCGCAAACTTGCGATGATCGATCACGGTGGTCTCGATGCCGTGCTTCTCAGCGCGAGCGAGGCCGCGCGCATCGGCGCGGTTGGAGATCACAATTGGAATTTCGGCTTTGAGCTCGCCGCGCTCGATCGAATCGATGATCGCTTGCAGATTGCTGCCGCGGCCGGAAATCAGCACGCCAAGTTTGAGGGGAGGGCGCTCAGCCATCGGGCCTGCTTCGCCGCGCGCTCACGAGAAAATGACTCCGCGCTTACCGCGGCGAATCTCGCCGACAAGGTAAGCTGCGAAGTTGCGGCGGCGCAAATGCGCGATCACGCCGTCGGCGTCTGGCGCCGCAACGATCGCCGCCATACCGATGCCGTTGTTGAACGTCTTATCCATTTCTTGACGGCGGACTTTTCCGAGCCGCTGGATCATCGCGAAGATCGGCGGTACCGGCCACGCGCCACGCTCGAGCACCGCGGTCACATTCTCGGGCAGAACGCGCGGAATATTTTCCATCACGCCGCCGCCGGTGATATTTGCGAGGCCCTTGATTTTGAAGCGCTCGAACAACTCAGTCGTCACTCGCGAGTAAATGAGCGTCGGACGGAGCATTTCGTCGGCGAGCGTGCATCCGAGTTCCGCGACTTTGGCATTGAGCTTGAGCTTGGCGCGATCGAGCAAGACCTTGCGCGCGAGCGCGTATCCATTCGAGTGGAGCCCGCTCGACGCGATTCCCACGATTGCGTCCCCCGGTTTGATCCGTGCCGGCTTCGGAATCGCCGCGCGATCGACGCATCCGACGGCGAATCCCGCGAGGTCGTATTCGCCCGGCTTGTAGAGTCCGGCGAGCTGCGCGGTTTCACCGCCAACCAGGCTCGCGCCCGCAAGTTCGCATCCGTCGGCGACGCCCCGCACGATATCGAGCGCGACCCGACGCTTTAGCTTGCCTGTGCCGATGTAATCCAAAAAAAACATCGGCCGCGCGCCGTGGCAGATGATGTCGTTGACGCACATCGCGACGCAGTCGATACCGACGGTGTCGTGGCGCCCGGTCATGAACGCGATCACCAGCTTGGTGCCGACGCTGTCGGTTCCCGCGACCAACACAGGGTCGCGCAACTCGCGGGTGCCGTTGAAGGCGATCATCGCGCCGAAGCCGCCGACGCCGCCGAGTACATGCGCTTGCGATGTCTTCTCGGCGATCGAGCGGAACATCGGCACGAGCGCTTCCTTGAGCCCGATATCAACGCCCGCCGACTTGTATGTCATCCGCGAAGCCATCATTGAGCTGTCCACACCCTCATCCGAGTTTCCGCCCGAGCGCGCCGGACCGCCATGCGCGTTTGCCGTCAGGATACTCGATGAGACCTTCGCGCGAAACTTCCAGCTTAAGCCCCTGCATCAACTCGCGCAGCTCGCCTCGTTGGAGGAGGAATGCTGGATTGCGCGGATGGCCGATCGAAGCCTGCTCGACGAGGAAGGTATCTGCGATCAGGACGCCGCCCGGCTTAAGCGCCGCGATGAATTTCGGAAAGAGTGCGCGGTCAAGAAAGTTGATGTTGACGATCGCGTCGAAGTGCGGCGTGCCGAACGGAATGCGCTCCACATCGCCGACGACCGGCCATATCGGCAGCTTCTGCTCGAGCGCTGCCTGTCTGAGTTCGCGCGCCGCGTCGATTGATTGGTCGATTGCGATTACGCGGATATCCGCGTGCGCCATCGCGAATGAATGGCGTCCGTTCCCAGCCGCGATATCGAGTGCGAGCCCGCGCGGAAGCCGCGGTAATATCCGAACAAAGAATGGTTCAGGCGCTTTCCCCACGGGGCCGTGATGATGATCGTGCCGGGCAGTTTTACCGTTACCGCTCACAGCACGCGCGCGAGCGTGAAGAGGCCAACGCTGATCGCGCCCGCCCGGACAATCATGCGGGCGCCCTCGTCGTCGGTCGCCCCCCTGGTCATCACATCGTCCACCAGCAATACGCGGCGGTCTCGGATGCTCGCGGGCCGGCGCACCGCGAAAGCGCGCGCGACGTTGCGGCGCCGATCGTCATGATCAGGCGCGGTTTGCGGCGGCGTGTAGGGCGAGCGTACGACCGAAGCCGCATCGGGTGGCAGGCCCGTCCGATGCGCCACTTCGCCAGCTGGTGGGGCGGCCTGGTTGCAGCCGCGCGAGCCGAGGCGGCGCCGATGAAGTGGTATCGGCACTACCAGGTCGTAGTCGCTCGCGTTGAAAGGAAACTGCCCGTCGAGGTATTCGGCTAGCGCGCGGCCTGCCGCCTGGTCGAGGCTGTACTTGTGACGGTCGAGGAGGGCGGGCAGCATGCCGGGCTCATCTTCGGCGCTCGAGCGATAGCGCGCGAGTGTGCGGGCCGGGCGAAACGCCGGCCCATGCGCGATAGAGCGGGTGCATCGCGATTCTCCGCTGACACTCGATTCGAGCGGCGTGGCGCAGATTTCGCATTGCGGCTCGGGAATCGGTTCGGTGCGATCGAGGCATGCGTCGCACACACGGAATGACGTGCTGATGTCGAATGGCGCACCGCACGCGGCGCAACGCGGCGGATACAAAAAATTCACCATCTCGGTGAGCGCGGACACTCCCCATTGATGAAACGTCGGCCCGCCTAACTCAAGGGAGTAGGCGCGCCCGGGTCAAGCTGCACTTTACGTTCGATGTGGTATAGAGGTGAAACATGAAGGGACCACTCGAAGGCATCCGCATCATCGATTGGACGATCTGGCAGCAGGGGCCGGTTGCGACGCAGATGCTCGCCGACCTCGGCGCCGAGGTGATCAAAATCGAGGAGCGCGAGCGCGGCGACCCCGGCCGCGGAATCGTCGCGGTCGCGGGCGGCTCGGCGTCGAAGGGCGGGCTGAACTTCTACTTCGAGGCGAACAACAAGCACAAGCAGAGCGTCGCGCTCGACCTCAAGCGTCCCGAGGCGCGCGAGATTGTGTATAAGCTAGCGGCCAAGAGCGACGTCTTCGTGCAGAACTTCCGCAAGGGTGTGGCCGGACGGCTCGGGCTCGGTTACGCGGATCTGAAAAGGCACAATCCGACGATCATCTACGCGAGCGCCTCGGGCTACGGTCCGCTTGGGCCCGACAGCGGCGAGCCGTCGTTCGATTATCTGGGGCAGGCGCGCTCAGGAATCATGAATGCGATCGGCGTCGATAGCACCGTGCCGACCTACATCTTCGGCGGGATCGCCGACCAGATGGGCGCGGTGATGCTCGCGTACGGCGTGCTGGCCGCGCTCTACGCGCGCGAGCGCACCGGAGAAGGGCAGGAGGTTGACGCGTCGCACCTGGGCTCGATGCTCGCGCTGCAGGGGCTCAATGTCGTGGCGCGTACGATCACCGGCAAGGAGTTCGGCCGCAACACGCGCGAGGTCGCTTTCAATCCGCTCTGGAATCACTATCGTTGCAAAGACGGCAAGTGGCTCAGCCTCGCGATGCTGCAGCCGGATCGCTATTTCAAGGATTTCTGCGCGACGATCGGAAAAGCAGAACTTGCGACCGATGAGCGCTTTGCCGAGATGAGAACCCGCGGC
>JASHQJ010000116.1 GCA_030037595.1 Candidatus Binataceae bacterium | reverse complement strand
GGCCGCACCTCGACCGGCACCTGGTAGTTCGCGCCGCCGACTCGTCGCGAGCGGACCTCCACCGCGGGACGAACGTTGTCGAGCGCACGCTTGAAGACGACCAAGCCGTCCTCCTTCGAGCGTTCGGCGACGAGATCGATCGCGCCGTAGAAGATCTGCTCGGAAAGCGACTTCTTGCCGCGTTCCATCACGACGTTCATAAACTTCGCGACGGTAGTGTCGTGATACTTGGGATCAGGCGGAATCTCGCGGACCCGGACTTGTCCTTTGCGCGACATAAAATCTACTTCGGTTTCTTCGAGCCGTATTTCGAGCGGCCCTTCTTGCGTTCCTGCACGCCGATAGAATCGAGCGTGCCGCGAATCACGTGATAACGGACGCCGGGCAGATCGCGCACGCGACCGCCGCGAATCAGCACTACGGAGTGCTCCTGCAAATTGTGGCCGACGCCCGGTATATAGGTGTTGACCTCGATACCGTTCGAGAGCCTGACGCGCGCGACCTTGCGGAGCGCCGAGTTGGGCTTCTTCGGAGTCGTGGTCTTCACCTGCGTACAGACGCCGCGCTTTTGCGGCGAGCCCTCGAGCGCGCGCGCCTTTACCTTGAAGCGCTTCTTGACGCGCGCCTGTCGGATCAACTGGTTAATCGTCGGCACGATATGTTCACTCTTGCGTCCGGACCGCGCAATTTCCCTGGCGCGCCCGCGTCGCTCAGCATCGAAGAGCGCGCCGCATGATGAACTTGCCCGGGAAAGGACGCGGATGTTCAAACAAACCCCCCAAGGGCAGAAGCGCCCTTGGGGGAATTTATATTATGTACGGGAGCGGCCCCGCCTTGTCAATCTCCACCCGGCGCGGCGACCGGCTGCAGCTCCGCTTTCTCCAGTTCCTCCGCCGCCTCGGCGCCTTCGACCTTAACCACCATCTGGTTGTAGCTCGGAAGGCCCGTGCCGGCCGGGATTAGACGGCCCATGATCACGTTCTCTTTGAGGCCAACCAGCCTGTCGACCTTGCCGTTGATCGCCGACTCGGTGAGCACGCGCGTCGTCTCCTGGAACGACGCCGCCGAGATGAAGCTCTCCGTCGAGAGCGAGGCCTTCGTGATCCCAAGCAGGAGTGGCTCCGCAATCGCAGGCTCGCCCCCGCGCGTCAGCACTCGTCCATTCTCCTCGTCGAAACGCCACTTCTCGACCTGGTCGCCGACCAGGAAATCGGTGTCGCCGACTTCCTTGATCCTGACGCGGCGCAGCATCTGGCGCACGATCACTTCGATATGCTTGTCGTTGATACGCACGCCCTGCAGCCGGTAGATCTCCTGGATTTCGTCCACCAAGTACTTCGCCAGCGCCTTCTCGCCGAGGATCGTCAGGATATCGTGCGGGTTCGAGGACCCCTCCATCAGCGGCTCGCCCGCCTTGATCAGATCACCCTCGTGTACACCGATATGCTTGCCCTTCGGGATCAGGTATTCGCGTGGCTCGCCGACCTCCGGCGTCACCACGACCTTGCGCTTGCCCTTGGTATCCTTGCCGAATGACACTTGGCCGTCGATCTCGGAGATCACGGCGAACTCCTTGGGTTTGCGCGCCTCGAACAGTTCCGCCACGCGCGGCAGACCGCCGGTGATATCCTTGGTCTTGGTCGTTTCGCGCGGGATCTTGGCGAGAATATCGCCCGCCTTGACCTCGATTCCCTCGGCGACGTTGATATAGGCGCCGACCGGCAGGAAGTAACGCGCGAAGTTGTTCGAGTTGGGGAGCTTCAGCGTCTTGCCCGCCGAGTCCTTGATCGAAACACGCGGCCGCGCGTCGAGGTCCTTGAACTCGACGATAACGTTGGGGCGCGCGCCGGTGCGTTCATCGACCCGCTCCTCCATCGTCTTGCCCTCGGCGATATCGCCGTATTTCACGACGCCCGCGACTTCGGTGATGATCGGCGTGGTGTACGGATCCCATTCCGCGATCAGCTCGTTGGCGGTGACGTCGTCGCCGTCCTTCTTGTACAGCTTGGCGCCGTACACGAGAGGATAGCGCTCACGCTCGCGCTCACGGACCACGCCGTCCTCGCCCTTGACCTTGGCCGCGATCACCACTTCGCCGTGGCGCGACATCACGACCCAGGTCTTGCGGCCCTTGGCCTCGTCGGGGTTCTTGACCTCGACCAGGTTGACGCCGTGCAGACGGACCACGCCCTCGTTGCGCACTTCGAGCGTGGTCTGCTCGGCGCGCCGGCTCGCGGTGCCGCCGATATGGAACGTGCGCATCGTGAGCTGCGTGCCCGGCTCGCCGATCGACTGCGCGGCGATGATTCCGATTGCCTCGCCGAGATTCACCAGATGCCCGCGGCCGAGGTCACGGCCGTAGCACTTGACGCATACGCCCTGGCGCGACTGGCAGGTGAGCACCGAACGGATCTTGATCCGCTCGACGCCACCGTCCTCGATCCGGCGCACCTTGTCCTCGTCGATCATCTCGTTGGCGCGCACCAGCACTTCGCCGGTGAACGGATCGCGCACGTCTTCGAGCGCGACGCGCCCGAGAACGCGGTCACCAAGCGCCTCAATAATCTCGCCGCCTTCGACGAGGGGCGCCATGTCGATTCCGTCGAGCGTGCCGCAATCGTCCTCGGTGATAATCGAGTCCTGCGCGACGTCAACGAGACGGCGCGTGAGGTAGCCCGAGTTCGCGGTCTTGAGTGCAGTATCCGCGAGACCCTTGCGCGCGCCGTGCGTCGAGGTGAAGTACTCGCCGACGGTCAGACCCTCGCGGAAGTTGGCCGTGATCGGCGTTTCGATAATTTCACCCGACGGCTTGGCCATCAGGCCGCGCAGTCCCGCGAGCTGCCGAATCTGCTGCTCCG
Organism: Candidatus Binataceae bacterium; assembly: GCA_030037595.1. GTDB lineage: Bacteria > Desulfobacterota > Binatia > Binatales > Binataceae > JASHPB01. Next base: position 2,038 of record JASHQJ010000116.1, on the reverse strand, counting down.
AGCCGCGTGCGCCCGAGTCGGCCATGATGAAGATCGGGTTGAACGACGGCCCGGATACTTCCTTGCCGTCCTTGTCCTTGCCGAACGATTGCGTCGAGAGGCCCTTGATCACGGCGCTGCCGATCTCGTCCTGCACCTCGGCCCAGATATCGACCACCTTGTTGTAGTGCTCGCCGTCGGTGATCACGCCGTTGTTGTACTGCTGCTGGATCTCGCTCACTTCGTGCTGCGCGCGATCGAGCAGGCTCGGCTTCTGCGGCGGAATCGTCATGTCCTTGATCGAGATCGAGATTCCGGCCTTGGTGGCGAACTCGTAGCCGATATCCTTGAGCTTGTCGGCGAAGATGACGGTTGCCTTGTTGCCGGCGCGCCGATAGACGGTATCGATCAGGTTGCCGAGTTCCTTCTTCTTCATGGTCTTGTTGACTTCGGAGAAAGGAACCTCGGGCGGCACGATTTCGTAGAGCAGCACGCGGCCGATCGTCGAGGTAACGCGCTCGTAAACCGGCGCCTCGGCATGAGCCGCGCGCTTGCGGCTCTTGGTGCCTTCGGCCGGCGCCGGCTCGGCACCCTCGGCCATCTTGGGCGTCATCCTGACGGTGATCTTCGCGTGCAGATCGACTTCGCCGTGGTCGTACGCGATCCGGACTTCGTCGGGACTCGCGAAGAATTTGCCTTCGCCCTGTGCGAGCGGCTTCTCGCGCGTCATGTAGTAAAGCCCGAGCACCATGTCCTGGGTCGGCACGATCACGGGCTTGCCCGACGCGGGCGACAGGATGTTGTTGGTGGACATCATGAGCGCACGCGACTCGACCTGCGCCTCAATCGATAGAGGCACATGCACCGCCATCTGGTCGCCGTCGAAGTCCGCGTTGTAGGCCACGCAAACGAGAGGATGCAGCTGGATCGCCTTGCCCTCGATCAAAACCGGCTCGAAGGCCTGGATACCAAGCCGATGCAGCGTCGGGGCGCGGTTAAGGAGCACGGGATGCTCGCGGATAACCTCGTCGAGGATATCCCAAACATCCTTGCCCTCTTTCTCGACCATCTTCTTGGCGCTCTTGATGGTCGTGACATAGCCCTTTTCTTCGAGCTTGTTGTAGATGAACGGCTTGAACAGCTCGAGCGCCATCTTCTTCGGCAGTCCGCACTGATGGAGCCGAAGTTCGGGACCGACCACGATAACCGACCGGCCCGAGTAATCGACACGCTTGCCGAGCAGGTTCTGACGGAAACGTCCCGACTTGCCCTTCAGCATGTCGGAGAGCGACTTTAGAGGCCGCTTCGACGGTCCCGTGATCGCGCGGCCGCGGCGGCCATTGTCGAAGAGCGCGTCAACGGCTTCCTGCAGCATCCGCTTTTCATTGCGGATGATGATGTCCGGCGCGTTCAGCTCGATAAGCCGCTTCAGGCGGTTGTTGCGGTTGATCACGCGCCGGTAGAGGTCGTTCAGATCGGAGGTTGCGAAGCGGCCGCCGTCGAGCGGAACCAGAGGACGCAGATCCGGCGGAATAACCGGCAGGATCGTGAGGATCATCCACTCGGGCTTGTTGCCCGACTCGCGAAACGCGTTGACGACCTTGAGGCGCTTGGCGACTTTCTTGCGCCGCGCTTCGCTCGCGGTCGATTTCATCTCGGCGCGAAGCTCTTCGGCGAGTTTGTCGAGCTCGAGCTTGCTCAGCAGACCGCGGACCGCTTCCGCGCCCATCTCGGCCTTGAAACCTTCGCCGTACTGCTCGCGCGCTTCGCGATACTTGCGCTCGGTGAGCAGTTCTTTGTATTGCAGCGGCGTCTCGCCCTGGTCGGTCACGACGTAGCACTCGAAATAGAGAACCTTTTCGAGTTCCTTCAGCGTCATGTCGAGCAGCGTTCCGATCCGCGAGGGCAGCGAGCGGAGGAACCAGATATGCGCGACCGGGGCGGCGAGGTCGATATGCCCCATGCGCTCGCGGCGCACCTTGGACTGGATAACCTCGACGCCGCACTTCTCGCAGACTACGCCGCGATGGCGCATGCGCTTGTACTTGCCGCAGTTACA
>JASHQJ010000115.1 GCA_030037595.1 Candidatus Binataceae bacterium | reverse complement strand
GTTAAAGGTCCTGTAATACCTGAGCCATGCCTGAGAGCCGCGAACTGAAGTTTTCCGACGCCGCGCTCGAGGAGTATCGAAGCCTCCTCACGCATTACCCGACGCGTCAGGCCGCGCTACTGCCGACGCTCTGGATCGCGCAGCGCGAGTTCGGATGGCTGAGCGAAGAAGCGCAGGCCTACGTGTCGAGTCTGATGGAACTGCCGCCGGCACACGTGCGCGCGGTCGTTTCCTTCTACACGATGTTCCATCGCAAGCCCGTCGGCCGTTACCTGCTCGACGTGTGTACCAATCTTTCGTGCCGGCTGCGCGGAGCAGACAGGATCGTCGAATGCATCAGCGATCGCCTCAAGATCGGGGTCGGTGAAACGACCGCTGATGGCAAATTCACGCTGGGCGTGGTCGAATGCCTCGCGTCGTGCGGCACCGCGCCGATGCTTCAGCTCAACCAGGATGCGTTCTATGAAAACCTCACGCCCGACAGCACCCTTAAACTGATCGACGAGCTGACCGCCCGTGAGCGTTGAGATTATCGCCGCGATCGTGAAGTCAGTCCTGATGATCGTGATCGGGCTGAACCTGTCAGTGTTCCTGCTCTACTTCGAGCGCAAGGGCAGCGCGCTGATCCAGGATCGCGTGGGCGCCAACCGCGCGGGAATCACCGGCCTCGGCAAGAAGCTCGGTCTCCCCAACCTCGGCATCATCAACACGCTCGTCTTCGACCCGATCAAGATGTTCACCAAGGAGGACTTCGTGCCCGACGGCGCCGACAAGTTCCTCCATGCGCTGGCGCCGTTCCTCGCGCTCTTTCCGGTGATGATCACGTTCGTCGTGATTCCGTTCGGCGACACGATCTCGATTGGGGGCCATGAAATCCAGTTGCAGGCGGCCAACCTCAACGCTGCCGTGCTGTATCTGCTCGCCACGATTGGAATCGGCGTTTACGGCGTCGCGCTGGCGGGATGGTCCTCGAACAATCGATGGTCACTGCTCGGCGGAATCCGCGCGACAGCGCAAATGATCTCGTACGAACTTGCGATGGGCCTGGCGCTGATCGCCGTCATCACGACCTACGGCACGCTTGATCTGCAGGAAATCGTGCGCGGGCAAGGCGGCGTTTACTTCGGATGGCTGCCGCGCTGGGGACTCTTCACGCAGCCGCTCGCATTCATCATCTTCATGACGGCCGGCGTCGCCGAATCGAAGCGCGTACCGTTCGATTTGCCTGAAAGCGAATCGGAGTTAATCCTCGGTTACTTCACCGAGTACTCGGGCGGCAAGCAGGCCGTGTTCATGCTCACGGATTTCGCCGAGCAGGCACTGGTCGCGATGCTGGTGACGACATTCTTTCTCGGCGGATGGCAGGTGCCGTGGCTCTATCGCGACGGATTTCATCTGCCGGGGGGCGCGTTTATCGCGATGCCCGCGCTGGCGGTTTCGATCGCGGGCATCCTCGCGTTTCTCATCAAGGTGCTGGCGCTCTGCGTCTTTCTCGGGCTGCTGCGGTGGACGCTGCCGCGCTTTCGCTATGACCAGTTGATGCGGCTCGGCTGGAAAATGCTGGTGCCGCTAGGGCTCATCAACCTGCTGATCACGGCGTTCCTGGTCGTTGCCGTGGGGAGCGCGAGCTGATGGAGCTTTGGCTCTTCGTTTTTCTCGCCGTGATTTCGATCGTGTCGGCGCTCGGCGTGATCATCCAGCGAAATCCGGTTCACTGCCTGCTCGCGCTGGTGCTGACGCTGCTCGCGCTGGCTGTGATGTTCATCGCACTCGACGCGACGGTAGTCGGCTTCCTCCAGATCATCGTGTACGCCGGCGCGATCATGGTGCTCTTCCTGTTCGTAATCTGGCTCCTGAACCTGCAGGCGGAGACTGCTCCCACAGGAGGCCTCGCGCTCAAGTTCTTCGGCACCATTGCGACCGCGGCGCTGGTTGCGGAACTCTGGACGTTCCTGTTGCGGCCTCATCTCAAGGTCAAATATGTCGGCGAGGCTGCGGGCTACGGCTCGCTCACTGCTCTTTCGCAGAAACTCTTCACCGATTATCTGATCGCGTTCGAGGCGACCTCGATTCTGCTGCTCGCTGCGATTGTTGGCGCGGTAGCACTCGCGCGTCGGCAGCCGACTCAGCGCGAGTCCGCACAGGGGAGCCTTTCGTGATGTTCATCCCGCTCACCTGGTTGCTCGGACTCAGCGCCGCCATTTTTGCGATCGGCGTCGCTGGCGTGATCATCCGGCGCAACATCCTCATCATGTTCATGTCGATCGAGTTGATGTTGAACGCGGTGAACCTCGCCTTTATTTCCCTCGCACATCGGCTCGGCTCGATGGACGGGCAGGTGATTGTTTTCTTCGTGATGACGGTGGCGGCGGCCGAAGCTGCCGTCGGCCTCGGCATCATCATCTCGATTTTCCGCAACCGCGAGACCGTCCACGCGGACGACCTGACGCTTCTTCGATGGTGACGCGATGACGGTCGAATTTCCGGCGCTTACGCTGATCCTGATCTTTCCCGCGCTCGGGGTGCTGTTCAATTTGTTCCTCGGTTATCGCGCCGGACGCGGTGCGGTTTCAATCGTGGGTCCGGTCGTGATGTTCGTAGCGTTCGGCGTCGCGTCGTGGGCGTTCTACGAAATTCTTGTGATGCCGCCCGGCAGCGCGCTCACCTACACGGTTTGGGGATGGATCGAGGCAGGAACCTTCCAGACTTCGATCGGCCTTCGCATCGACGCGCTCTCCGCCGTGATGACCATGATCGTCACCGGAGTCGGCGCGCTGATTCATCTCTACTCGGTCGGCTACATGGCGCATGACGAGGACTTCGCGCGCTACTTCACCTACCTCAACTTGTTCGCGCTCTCGATGCTGATCCTGGTGTTGGCGGACAATTTGCCCTTGATGTTCGTCGGATGGGAAGGCGTCGGTCTCTGCTCGTATCTGCTGATCGCATTCTGGTACACGAATCCTGAATTTGCTTACAACGGCCGCAAGGCGTTCATCGCCAACCGAGTCGGCGACGCGGGCTTTCTGCTCGGCATGTTCACCCTGGTTTGGGCGCTCTCGCAGCACGGCGCCTGGTCGCTCGATTTCCTCACACTCAAGGCGCACGCGAACGATATCGCATCGACGGCGCTAATCGGCACCACGGCGGCAACGGTAGCCGGGCTGCTTCTGTTCCTCGGTGCGACGGGCAAATCGGCGCAGATTCCGCTCTACGTCTGGCTGCCTGACGCGATGGTGGGTCCCACTCCGGTCAGCGCGTTGATCCACGCTGCGACGATGGTCACCGCCGGTGTTTACATGATCGCGCGGCTCAATTTCCTGTTCGTACTTGCGCCGGCCGCGCTGGTGGTTGTCGCGACGATCGGCGCAGTCACAGCGCTCTTCGCCGCCACGATCGCGCTGGTGCAGCCGGACATAAAGAAGGTTCTCGCCTACTCGACGATCAGCCAGCTGGGCTACATGTTTCTCGGGGTCGGCTCCGCGAGCTTCGCCGCGGGAATCTTCCACGTGATGACCCACGCGTTCTTCAAGGGCCTGCTGTTCCTCTGCGCGGGCTCGGTGATTCACGCGCTCGAGGGAGAGCAGGACATGCGCAAGATGGGCGCGCTGCGAAGCAAGCTGCCAATCACGTTCTGGACGATGCTGATCGCGACGCTCGCGATCTCCGCAGTGCCGCCGTTCTCGGGATACTTCTCGAAGGATCTGATTCTCGAGGCGGCTTACGAATCGGGCCACACGGGCCTCTGGTTCCTCGGCGTCATCACCGCCGGACTCACGTCCTTCTACATGTTCCGATTGATCTTCATGACATTCTTCGGTGAGTCGCGTGTCGAGCACGAGAAGGAACATCACATCCACGAATCGCCACCTTCGATGGCGATTCCTCTGATCGCGCTCGCGTTTCTCGCGACCGTCGGCGGCTGGGTTGGACTGCCCGAGGGACTCGCATGGGGCAATGCGTTCGCGCGGTTCCTCGCCCCCGTAGTGGGCGAATTCAAGCCGCTCGTGGTCGGTAATCCCGCGATACTGTCACTCGTCGCCACCTCGCTGGGTGGGATCGGGATCATAGTTGCGTACCTTTTCTACATCCGGCTGCCGGGCTTGCCCGTGATACTCGCGTGGCGGCTCAAGGGCGCGCATCAGTTCCTGCTCAACAAGTGGTACATCGACGAAGTTTACAATTTCTTAGTCACGCGTCCGCTGTTCTGGTTCTCGAATACGATTCTCGACCGCGGTGTGGACCATTACGCGATCGACGGCGCGGTCAACGGCGCCGGGCTGGCAGTCGAGACCACCGGTGAGGCCGTCCGCCGCGTCGAGTCCGGCAACGTCCAGCATTATGCGTTCGTGTACCTGCTCGGCGTGCTCGGCGTGGTCGCCTACTACATCTACCTGGTGATGCATTGAGGGCGCGCTGATGCTGACGGCAATCATATTCCTGCCGCTGCTCGGCGCGTTGCTCATCATGATGCAGAGCGACGAGCGAACAGTGTGGAACTCGGCGTTCGTGTTCTCGCTGGTGCCGCTCGGGCTCAGCTTCTACATGCTCTGGCAGTTCAACGCCGGCGAGCCCGGCTACCAGTTCGTCGAGCAGTACCCGTGGATTCCGTCGCTCGGCATCTCATATCACCTGGGAGTTGACGGTATCAGCCTGTTTCTCGTTGTGCTGACGACGCTGCTCATATCCATATCGCTGCTCTACTCGGGTGGCGGCGATATCGAGGAGCGCGCGCGCGAGTTCTGTTTCTTCATACTCGTGCTGGAGACTGGCCTGCTCGGCGCGCTGCTCGCGGTCGATCTGTTCCTCTTCTACGTGTTCTGGGAACTGATGCTGATCCCGATGTACTTCCTGATAGGGATCTGGGGCCACGGCGAGCGAATCTACGCCGCACTCAAGTTCGTAGTCTTCACGATGGTCGGCTCGCTGCTGATGCTGGTCGCGATCCTGTACCTGGTTTTCAGCGCGCGGCAGCATCTCGAGCACATCACGTTCGACCTGCCCATGCTCTACCAGGTGCCGCTCTCGACTACCGAAGCGCGCTGGCTCTTCGCCGCGTTCGCGCTTGCTTTCGCGATCAAAGTCCCGATGTGGCCGGTGCATACGTGGCTTCCCGACGCGCATACCAACGCGCCGACGGCGGGCTCGGTCATCCTCGCCGGAATCATGCTGAAGATGGGGACCTACGGGTTCCTGCGCTTCGCGATCCCGCTCTTCCCCGAGGTCGCGGTCGAAGCGATTCCGCTTTTCATGGCGCTCGCCGTGATCGGGATCATCTACGGCGCGATGGTCGCGATGATGCAGCCGGACCTGAAGCGGCTGGTCGCATACTCTTCCGTGAGCCACCTCGGTTTCGTGATGCTTGGAATCTTCGCATTCAACATCCAGGGCATCGACGGCGCGGTTTACCAAATGCTGAATCACGGCATCTCGACCGGTGGACTCTTCCTGCTGGTCGGGATGCTCTACCTCCGCCGGCACACGCGCGAGATTTCCGAGTTCGGTGGGCTCTGGAAGAGCGTGCCGATCTACGCCGCAATCTTCATGGTCGTGATGCTGTCGTCGGTTGGGCTGCCGGGCCTGAACGGCTTCGTCGGCGAATTCCTGATCATGCTGGGCACGTTCCTTCGCTTGAAGCTCGCGGCCGTCTTCGCCGTGACTGGCGTGATTCTCGGCGCGCTCTACATGCTGTGGACCTACGAGCGCGTGCAGTTCGGCCCAATCACCAAGGCAGTCAACGAAACGATTGCTGATCTCAACCGGCGCGAGATCGCCTCGATGGTCCCGCTGATCGCGTTGATGCTCTTCATGGGAATCTACCCGCGCCCGCTCATCAATCGCATCGAGCCGTCGGCCTCGCGCCTGCTCGAGCGAGTGAAAGTGGCTGAGGCGCGGCTGCATGAGCGCCGGCATCATCAGGCGCTCGCAGCGGCTCCTGGAGCGCTAGACATCCGCAACCTCAAAATCGCGGCTGCCAAATGATCAACTTCAGCCAAATCAACCTCGTCTGGCTGCCGGTGCTGCCGCTCGCGGTGATCTCGATTGCCGCGATAGTCGTGCTGCTGGTCGGCGTGCGCGTCGATGACGAGGAGAGCGACGGCCTCGGCTGGCTCGCACTCGCGACGATCGTAATCGCATTCGTGCTTGCGCTTGGTATTTTCGGACAATCGGGTATCGCGTTCGCCGGCGCGATCGCGATCGACAGCTTCTCCGCGTTCTTTGAAATATCCATCCTGATTGCCGCGGCGCTCACCGTGCTGATGTCACTCGACTACGCGGATGAGCATCGGCTGCCCGGCGCCGAGTACTATTCGCTGCTGCTGTTCTCGGTGCTCGGCATGATGCTGATGGCGGCGGCGAGCGACCTGATCGTTATCTTCATAGGCCTCGAGACGATGTCGATCGCGGTTTACGTGCTAGCAGGACTTCTCCGGCGTGACCCGCGTTCCAACGAGGCCGCGATCAAGTACTTCCTGCTCGGTGCGTTCTCGACGGGATTCCTGCTGTACGGCATCGCGCTGATCTACGGCGCGACCGGCACGATCAAACTCGTCGCGATTCATACCGCGCTGACTGGCCCGCTGCTCAGCAATCCGCTCCTGCTGCTCGGGCTGGGCCTGATGCTGATCGGATTCGGCTTCAAGGTCGCGGCCGTTCCCTTCCACATGTGGACGCCCGACGTGTACGAAGGTGCGCCGACGCCAATCACTGCGTTCATGGCGGTGGGCGTGAAGATAGCGGCCTTCGCCGGCTTCCTCCGCGTCTTCATGGTGCAGCTTGGACCCGCGAGCGCGGCGTGGACCGACGTGATGTGGGCGATCGCGGCGCTCACGATGACAACCGGCAATGTGCTCGCGATCGTGCAGTCGAACATCAAGCGGATGCTCGCGTACTCGGCGATCGCGCACGCGGGATATATCCTGGTTGCGCTGACCGCGGGCGGGCCGCAGGCAGGAGGCGCCATCCTCTACTACCTGCTCGGCTATGCGTTCACCAATCTCGGCGCGTTCGCGGTCGTGGTCGCGCTCGAGCGGCGCGATGTGGCGGGCGATGAAATTGCCGACTATCGCGGACTCGCAACGCGTGAGCCGCTGATGGCCGCGGCGATGGCGATCTTCCTCCTCTCGCTTACCGGAATTCCGCCGCTGGTTGGATTTGTCGGCAAGTTCTACCTCTTCAATGCCGCGGTGCATCGCGGCTTCATCGGGCTCGCGGTGATTGGCGTGCTCAACAGCGCGGCGTCGGCCTACTACTACCTCTCGGTGATTGTCGCGATGTACATGCAGGAGGGCGGCCTCGCCGAGGAGACAAGCCGCTCTCGTCCGGGACTCGTGGCCGCCATCGCGATTGCGCTTATCGGCACCGTCCTGATCGGCATTTATCCGGAGCCGTACTTCACGGCCGCGGGCAACGCGTATCAGTCCGCGATGTCGCCGGAAGAGGTTAACGCGACGACCGCGATGGCGCCGTAGCTGTTTTCGCCGCGTATCAATCATTCCTCGTACTGCACCGACGAATCGAGCGCCTCGCGCCGCCGTTTGCCGTTGCGCCGCCGTCGAGGTAGGAAAAATGACTCGCGGTGGAGGGCCGCAACCGATGGCGCAGATCACGATCAATATTCCCGATCAATTTCTCCCGGTGCTCGATGAGGCGGCCAGGATGTCCGGAGCTGGCACCCGCGAAAACTTCATCAAGCAATGGCTCGCACCAACTCTGATCCAAATCGAGATTCAAAGAGAATTCGGAGCGACTACCAATCCCCGCATGCAGCAACTTCTCGCGATGTGGTCGTTGCCGTCCTGAGGGGGACCGCATCGATGAGCCAGGAAGATCTCAATAAGGCGCTCGAGCGCTACAAGCTCGATCTGGCATTCAGCGGCGGCATCCAAAGAGACGCTGAGGGCACGTTGAAGGCGGCGGGGTACAACCTCGAGCCGGACGAGCGCGAACGGTTTAAAGCGATGGCGGGCCTGCCAAACTCTTCGGCGCAGCGCGACAGGCTCGTAACTCCCGAATCGCCAGGCGGTGGGATGCCATTTTTCGGTCCAGCCTTCCAACCCCCGCCCGCAATGGTGAAGGAGTACTGGGAAGAACAGTATAAAAACATGCGCACGATGGGCGAGCTTCGTCGGGCGCTTAGCGAAAAGTCAATCGAAGTGGTTAAGAAGACCTTCGACCGCGCGGGATCAACCTTTTCTTCGATCACCTGGATGAACCGCATAATGTTCGCCCTCGGGATCGGGCTCTTTCTTTATGCGGCCGTCTTGGCAGCGTCGTCGCATGCGCCGGTTTACCCGCTCATCTTCGCCGGACTTGGAGCTGCTAACTTCGTTGCGATGTTCATGCTCAAACCTATCGAAAGCACGCAAAAGGCGCTGGCGAACCTCGTTCAAGTGCAGGTCGCGTTCATGACCTACTTCGATCAAATCAGCTGGTGGGAAAACTTCGCGCAAATGGGAGTGAGTACGATGCCACCCGATTTGTCGAAGATTGAGCAGGCCAGCGCCGGCCTCCAGCAGCGCACGCTCGAGACGCTCGAGCTACTGCAGCGTTTTGTCGAAGAGGCAAAGCAGCCCGCGCGCCCGAAGAGAGACAGAGACTCACACAAACTCGATGGCCATGCCGCCAAGCAGACGAGCTAGCGCGCCGCATCGCGCGCGCGAGGCAGGTGAGGGTGCTGATGCCGATTACGATGTAGCAGCCACGATGATGGCGAGTGTTTGCGGTTCTCGACGTCCAGAACCCTCACCTGTCTCGATGCTCCTTCGTTTTGCTGAGGGGCATGTCGCGTTCCTCTCGCGCAAAAGGAACGGGCGGGAAATTCGGGCTTGCGCGGAGGTTTCCTATCCCGCCAACCGGTTGATCCCGTCGAATGCCGCGTTCTTGTAGCACTCCGCGAGCGTTGGGTAGTTGAACACCGTATCGACGAAGTAATCGATCTTGCCGCCGAGCGCGAGCACCGCCTGCCCGATATGCACCAGTTCGACCGCGCCTTCGCCGATGATGTGCACACCGAGCAGCTCGCGCGAGTCGCGATGGAAAATCAACTTCATCCGCCCGATGCTGTCGCCGACGATTTGCCCGCGCGCAATTTCGCGATACTGCGCCTTGCCGATCTCGTAGGGGATGTTCTTCTCGGTGAGCTCTTCCTCGTTCTGGCCGACGAACGAAATCTCCGGAATCGTGTAGATGCCGTAGGGAAACAACTCGGGCGCAAACTTGCACGGCTGGCCGAACGCGTGGCAAACGGCGAGGCGTCCCTGCTCCATCGAAGTTGACGCAAGGCTCGGAAATCCAATCACGTCGCCCGCCGCGTAAATGTTTGGCACCTCGGTCTGGTAGAAATTGTTGACCTTGACGCGCCCGCGATTGTCCGTCGCGATTCCGAGCGCGCCGAGATTCAGACTCGCGGTCGCGCCGACGCGGCCCGTGCTGGTGAGCGCTTTGTCGGAGACGATCTGTTTGCCGCTCGCGAGCACGACCTTCACTTGCTTTTGCCCGTTTTCCCCGACAACTTCGATCGAATCCACTTTCTCGCCTAGGCGGAGCGTAACGCGCCGCTCACGGAGCTGGTAGGTAAGCGCCTCGATCAGTTCGGCGTCCACAAACGGAAGCACGCGCGGGCGCATGTCGATCAGCGTCACGCGCACGCCGAGCGCGGAGAACATGCTCGCGTACTCGCATCCGATCACGCCCGCGCCGATGACCGTCAGCGAACGCGGGAGATTATCGAGACTGAGGATATCGTCGCTCGAAAACACACACTGCCCGTCGAGCGGCATGTTCGGATCGAGCGCCGCGGTCGTGCCGACTGCGAGCACGATCTTGTCGCCCGTGATCATCCGATGCCCCTCACCGGGCAGTGTGAGCCGGACCTTGTGCGGATCGACGAACGACGCCTCGCCCGTCACGAGCTCGACGCCGTTGCGCTGGAGCTGATTGCGCATCACGTCGATTTCGTGACGCACTACAGGATCGATGCGGAAGACCAGGTCCTGCAGGGTGATTCGTTCCTTGACCTTATAGGACTCGCCGTAAATGCCGTGCTCGCGGTAGCCCGAAAGATAGATCACGGCCTCGCGCATCGTCTTGCTCGGGATCGTTCCGATATTGATGCAGACGCCGCCGACGATCGACTTGCGTTCGACAATCATGACGCGCTTGCGGAGCTTCGCGCCCTGAATCGCCGCGTGATGGCCGGCGGGACCCGACCCGATGACGATCAGATCAAAATCGTATGCGTCCATCAGTTTCCATTCAGGCGAAATCGCCGAGCCTTAAGTTTCCGCGATTGGCCGGTTTCTCGCCAGAGCGCCGAATCTACCGGTTTCGCTGGACGGTCGCGCGGCGAAAGCCGTATTGTCCGATCTGAAATCGCCGGTCAGGGAGGCAAGCATGGAATTCGGAATCTTTTACGAAATCCAGGTCAACAGCCCGCTGAAGCATCGCGAGCGCGAGTACCAGGCATTCCACGACGTGATGCGCCAGGTTGAACGCGCCGAGGAGGTCGGCTTCTCGCACTTCTGGACCGTGGAGCATCACTTCCAGGTCGGCTTCGCGCATTCCTCCGCGCCAGAAGTCCTCTACGGCGCGATTTCGCAACGCACCAGCAAGATCCGCATCGGGCATGCGGTCGTGCTGCTGCCGTTTCCCTACAACCATCCGGTTCGAATAGCGGAACGAGTCGCCACGCTCGATATCCTGAGCAACGGACGAGTCGAAGTCGGCACGGGCCGATCGATCACGCAGGTCGAGCTCGGCGGCTTCGGCATCCCGTACAAGGAAACTCGCGCCAGGTGGGAAGAGGCGCTCGATATCATCACGACCATCTGGAAGAGCAAGGACGGCACGTTCTCACACAAGGGCAAGTACTTCGATATTCCTGAGCGCACCGTCGTGCCGATGCCGATTCAGAAGCCGCATCCTCCGATCTGGGTGGCATGCACGAGCGACGACACTCACGAGCTCGCCGGAAAGCTCGGACTCGGCCTGCTTTCATTCACGTTGTTGGTCACTCCCGAGCACTTGGGGCAGCGCGTGCGCACCTATCGCGACGCGCTCAAGACGGCGAAGCCATACGGCGCGTTCGTCAACAATCGCGCCGGCGCATTCTCGATGACGCACATTGCCGACACCGACAAGCAGGCGCGCGAGGAAGCGGAGCGCGCATTCATGTCTTACGTCGGCACCACGCTGCGCGTGAACTCAACCGTGCTCGAGGCGAAGAAGACGGGCGCCGAGCCGAAAGATCCGGCGCGCGGGCAACTGCCCGATTTGCCGAGGCAGTACGAAGGGCTGGATCCGTCGAAGGTGACGATCGATTCGCTGATTGAACACGGCATGTGCGTCTGCGGAAGCCCTGACACCGCTATTGGCCAGCTCGAGCGAATTCAGAAGGAAGCGCAGCTCGATCAGTTCCTCGCGATGATGCAGTTCTGGTCGATTCCGCACGACAAGACGATGCACGCGATCGATCTGTTTGGAAAACATGTCATTCCGCATTTCCAGAAGATGAGCGCGTCGCGGTCGGCATCGGCCAGCGAGGCGCCAACGGGTGCGCCGAATCCGCGATAGGCCAAGCGCCAGCGCGAGACATCGGTAGCGATGCAGAAGCATCTATTCGGAACGACCGGCGTCCGCGTCGCGGCTGTCGGCCAGGGCACGTGGCAAATCGAGGGCGCCAATCGTAGCGGCGCGATCGCGGCGCTGAAGCGCGGAATCGACCTCGGCATGACGCATATTGACACCGCCGAGATGTACGGTTCGGGAGAGGCGGAAAAAATCGTGGGCGCCGCACTCCAGGGACGGCGCGACGAGGTCTTCATCGTCTCAAAGGTGCTGCCACAACACGCGTCGCGCAGCGGAACGATCAAGGCGTGCGAGCGGTCGTTACGGTTCCTGAAGACGGATCGCCTTGACTGCTATCTCCTACACTGGCGCGGCAGTTATCCGCTCGAGGAGACGGTCGCAGGCTTCGAGGCGCTGAAGCAGGACGGGAAGATCGCGAGCTGGGGCGTGAGCAACTTCGATGTCACGGATCTCGAGGAGATCGAGGCGATCGCGGGCAAGCACAAAATCGCGTGCAACCAGGTGCTCTACCATCTAGGCGAGCGCGCCGTCGAGAATCGCGTGCTTCCATGGTGTGAGAAGCACGAGGTCGCCGTGGTCGGATACAGTCCGTTCGGTCACGCTCGATCGCTTCCCAGACCGAGCGCTGGCGATCGGCACGTGCTGGAAAGGATCGCCGTGGAGCACGATGCAACTCCTCGCCAAGTCATTTTGAGTTTTCTCGTTCGGCGGCCGTCGCTCTTCACGATCCCCAAAGCATCGAGCGCGGAGCATGCTGAGGAAAACGCGGGCGCCGGCGATTTGGAGCTGACCGAGCGCGAGCTCAAAGAAATCGACGATTCATTTCCATTGAATCGGCGCAACACCGAGCTTCCGATTTTGTGAGTCGCTGCCCCGCTTGGAAACAACCTCTCTCCCATTCTGCGGCTTCCGCTTGCGGCCTCAGCCGCGGGCGAGGCTGTTCAGAAGAGCGGCTCGCTTGGCGTTGATTCCTCGTCGCCTCGCTAACGCTTCGGCTCACTCGGAATGACGCAGGCGCGCTGGACTAATCGCAACGCTCGCGGAATAGTCGGTGCAGATCAGTATTCTCGCGGAGACTATGCCATGGATATCACCCTGCGCGCCGGCAAGCCCGAGGAGGCCCAGGAATGCGGGCGTATCTGTTACGAGGCATTCAAATCGATCGCCGAGCGCCACGGCTTTCCGCCCGATTTTCCATCGCCTGAGGTCGCCGCGCGGATCGTCGGCAGCATGCTGCGGCATCCGCGATGCTACTCCGTAATCGCCCAGCGCAGCGGACGGATCGTCGGTAGCAACTTCATGGACGAGCGCACCACGATCGCCGGAATAGGACCGATAAGCGTCGATCCCGAAGTGCAGGACAGCGGCATCGGCAAGCGCATGATGCTGAATGCTCTGGAGCGCGCCGCCGAAAAGAAGTTCGCCGGTGTGCGCCTGGTGCAGTCCGCGTATCACATGCGCTCGCTAAGTCTGTACACGAAGCTCGGCTTCGATCCTCGTGAAACGTTGTCGGTGTTTCACGGTGCTCCGCTCAACACGCAAATCCCCGGATGCGAGGTGCGCGCTGCCGCCCGCGGAGACCTCGAGGTATCTAACCGGCTTTGCGAATACGTCCACGGGGCCGATCGCGGGCGCGAGGTGGCCGAGGCGATCGAGCATGGCGAAGCCACGGTGGTTGTGCGCGGCGGACGGATCACCGGCTACGCGACGTCGATCAGCTTCGGCGGACATGCCGTCGCGGAATCGAACGACGAGCTGAAGGCTCTCATTGCCGCGCCGCGCGAACTTCATCCTCCGGGATTTCTTTTGCCGTCGCGCAACGCCGAGCTGATGCGCTGGTGCCTCGGCCAAGGCCTCAGGGTCATCATGCAGATGACGCTGATGTCGATCGGACTCTACAACGAGCCCCGCGGCGCGTACCTGCCGTCGATCCTCTACTGAAAGGGTGCGCTACTTTTTCGGCTCGAGCTTTAGCGACGCCGAGTTGATGCAGTAGCGAAGGCCCGTGGGCGCGGGGCCGTCGTCGAAGACGTGCCCGAGATGCGCGTCGCACTTCGCGCACATCACTTCGGTGCGGACCATCCCGTGGCTCCGATCGACTTCCTCGGCGATGCGGCCTTCGGCGGCGGGCTTGATGAAGCTCGGCCATCCGCATCCCGCGTCGAACTTGGTGTCGGACTCGAACAAAGTCTCGCCGCAGCAGATGCACTTGTAAGTTCCCGGCGTGGTGGTTTTGTCGTACTCGCCGGTGAACGGGCGCTCGGTCGCTTTCTCGCGCGTGACCGCGTACTGGATCGGGGTCAGAACTTTGCGCCATTCGTCGTCGGTCTTTTTGATTTTGTCCGCCATATGTTCCGTATCGTGCCACGATGGCCGTGCAGAATCACGCGGATGTTGGAGATTGATTCGCGCGAGATTTCGCCTGTAGCTTCGTGGATAGTCGTATCAGGAGTGTCACGTGGCAGACGTTCGGAGCGCATCGAGCACCCAGCAAACTCCACCGCCGCCTGCGCCGGCAACCGTGCAATCAAAGCCGTGGACGGCGCGACTGGAGGCTTCCGTCCTGCACAAGGCTCTGGTCGCGGGTGTGCTCGCTCTGCTGGTGATGCTCGGCCTCTTCCTCACCAACTATTCGTCGCATCGCGCGCGGCTCTACTGGAGTGCGATGTTCCCGGTGTTCGGGCTGATAAGCCTCTGGCATGCGACCGTTAGCCGCAAATTCGCCGAACCTCCGATGCCGTTAATCGTCAAGCATGCGCTGCACTGGATCGTACCGATTCTCGCTGTGCGGATAATTTTCCTGCAACTCAGATGGGGCCAGATGGACGCTGATTCGGTCGCGCTGATGACGGTTTTGATGCTGGCAGTGACCTGCTTTCTGGCCGGTGTGCACCTTGATTACAACTTCCTGTGGGTGAGCGCGGTGCTCGCGCTGGCGAGCGTGTTTGGCACAGAGATCGAAGGATACCTGTGGATTATCGCCGTGTTGGCGCTGGCAGTCGCGGCGATTGTTGCATACGTTGTCGTTCTGTTGCGGCGTCATCATTGGACAGTCGTTCAGCAGCAATGAGGCGTAAGCGATTCATCAACATCTGGGCGATACGTATCACGCATCCCAAAGCGTCCTAGAGCACGCTTTTAGTCTTTGAGAAACATCCTACCGCACCAAATCGATCCAACTGCATCCTTCGCTTCTATAGCGCGCCGCCTCAATCGCCTTCACGGCTCCCGGATTTTATAATTTTTGGTGACAGGAGGACGAAAACATGACTTGGAAAATGCTTCTGGCCGCGATTGTGGCGTTCGTATTCTTGGCCCCCGCAGCGATGGCACAGGATTCGGCCGACGGCGGCAGAGTGCTCGGCACGGTTGTCCGCGGCAACACCACCACCTATTTCATGGCCGCGAATCAATCCGACCTCGACATGCAGCGGCTTCAGGCCTGGAGTGCGTTCGCGTCGCAGCATCCAGGGATTGCGCATGCCCTCGGCCATAGCCCGTCGCTCATCTCGAACGACGGCTACGTGAACAAGCATCCCGAGCTCGCGAAGCTGTTCTCGGACAACCCTGGGCTCCGCGATTCGATGATCGCAAATCCAGGCAATTACGTGGTGCCGAGGCAGCCAGCAGCCAGCGAGTAATGCTTTGAGCGCGGCGGCGGTCGAGCTAGTAAAACATAGGTGACCCAGCCAGGACCGTTCGCCGCGCCCAGCGAGGCGCGCGAGCCTGCCCAATCGAACGCGGGCTCGCTCACGACCGAGGCCGGCGCGCCAGCCGCCGGCTTCGACACGCGCCGCGGCATCGTGCCCGAGGCGATACTTGCGCTCTCTGACGGCACGATCGTCGCGGCGCTGACTGGTCTTGCGCTCGCCCTCCGCGTCTATCTCAGTATCGTCAGCTACTGCATCTCCGGCGACGGCGTCGCTTATCTCGGAATCGCGAAACACATCAAGGCCGGCGTCTATACGCATGCGCTCGGCTCGGTGTTTCCGCCGCTCTATCCCGCGTTGATAATGATCGTTCACGCGATTGTCCCGAACTGGGAACTCGCGGCTGACCTGATCTCTGCAACCTTTGGCGCGTTGACGGTCATCCCGATCTTCTACTTGTTCCGCGAAACCTTCGAACGCCGCGACCTTGCGATTATCGCGGCGGCTCCCGCCGCGATTGATCCTGAGCTGGTCGGATATTCGGCGAGCGTGCGGACCGAGGCCGGTTATATCTGTTTAATCGCGTTCGCGGTCTGGATTGCGATCCTCGCGATTCGGCGCGGACGAATCGGATGGGCGCTCGCGAGCGGAGCGATCACGGGGGTTGCGTATCTCTACCGGACAGAGGCCGTGGGCTTCGCCCTCTTCGTGCCGGTATTTGCCGTGCTCGGCGCGCGCATCTGGCGCCGGTGGCATATCGGATGGGCGCTGCTGGCGGCGCTTGCGTTCGGCGCCGCGTATCTCATCGTCGCGTCACCGTATGTCGTTTATCTCAGCCGGAGCGCGGGGCATCTCGCGTTCAGCCGCGAATTCCGCGCGGCCGTGATGTACGGGATGGGCGATGTATCGGGCGATCGCTCGAAGTGGCAGGACCTGGCGTATCGCGGCAATGCGAGCCTGCTCGCGCCGCTTTTCGCCGCGCCGCGGCTGTTCCTCACCAAGTTCGCGAGCGACTTTGTGATGTCGTTCTACTTCATGGCGGAGGCGCTGAATCCCCTGCTCGGCGTGCTGTTGCTGATCGGGCTTTACAATCGCGGCCGCGCGATCGTGACAGAATGGGCCGATGCATTTCTTGCTCTCATGATCCTCGGCTACATCAGCGGCTTCGCGATTTCATACACGGGCCCGCGCTTCATGGTTCATCTGATTCCATTTACCTTCGGATGGATCGCGCTAGGACTCGCGGCGTCGTCGCGATGGATCAGCGAGACGCTCGCCGGACGGCGATTGCACCCGGCCTTTTGTGCGCTCGCGGTTGGCGCGGTACTCATCGCTATCGCGGTGCAGAATGATTCGTACGATGTGCGCGGGATCCGCTACGCGGGCGAGGAGATCGCGCGAATCAGCAGTGGGCCGCGGTCGGTTGTGAGCGATGACAAGCGCTTTGCGTATTATGCCGACGCACAGCAGATCTTCCTGCCGCCGCCTGGCGAAAAAACCGACTTCTGCGCTTGGCTCGCCGCGCGATCCGGTCAGATCTACGTAACACTCAGCGACAAAGAGGAAGTTCATTACGGCGTCGCCGGGGGCGCGCCGTGCCTCGTCCACGTCGCGCGTTATCCGCGCGGCGAAGACCGCTACTACGATCTGTTCAAGGCGCGGAACTAGCGAATCGAGGTGCGCGCGAGCGCGATCGGTTCGGGATCGCGCGCCACCGAAGCGCGCGTCGCAACGTACCAATCGATCGTGCGACGGAGACCCGCCTCAAATTCCGTGGTCGCGCGAAAGTCGAACTCGCGTTCGGCGCGCGACACGTCGAGGCATCGGCGCGGCTGGCCGTCGGGCTTGCTCGAATCCCACACGATCTCGCCGTGGAAACCAGTGAGGCGCGCGATCATAGTCACGAGGTCGCGGATTTTGATCTCGCGGCCGGCGCCGAGATTCACCGGCTCGGGGCGATCATAATGCTCGGTCGCAAGCACGATCGCGCGCGCGCAGTCGGCGAC
Source organism: Candidatus Binataceae bacterium (assembly GCA_030037595.1). Lineage (GTDB taxonomy): Bacteria > Desulfobacterota > Binatia > Binatales > Binataceae > JASHPB01. Next base: position 13,006 of record JASHQJ010000115.1, on the reverse strand, counting down.
ATAGAGGAACTCGCGGCTCGCGACGCCCGTGCCCCAGACCTCGATTTTCGACTCGCCGAGCTCGATGGCGTCGACGCATTTCTTGATGAGCGCGGGAATCACGTGCGACTTCGCGGGATCGAACGAGTCGCGCGGGCCGTAGAGATTCACCGGCAAGAGGTAGATGCCGTTGAAGCCGTACTGCTCATGGTAGGCCTGCGTCTGCACCAGGAGCATCTTCTTGGCAAGGCCGTAGGGCGCGTTGGTCTCCTCCGGATAGCCGTTCCAGAGGTCCTCCTCGCGAAACGGCACCGGCGTGAACTTCGGATAGGCGCAGACCGTTCCGATGGCGACGAACTTCTCGACGCCCGAGAGGCGCGCCTGCTCAACCATCTCGGTGCCCATCATCAGGTTGTCGTAAAAGAAGCGGCCGGGATTCTCGCGATTGGCGCCGATTCCGCCGACCACGGCGGCGAGGTGGATAACGATCTCGGGGCGATGGTCGCGATACATGCGTGCGACGGCGTCGGCGCGGCGAAGATCGTAGTCGCGTGAGCGCGGGACGAAGATTTGACGGCATCCGAGGCGCTCGAGATCCTCGACCACATGGCTGCCGAGGAATCCTGCGCCGCCGGTTACGGTGATCCGCTTCCGCGCAAGTTTGCTAACTTCTGCCATCTTTAGCTTCTAATACTACGCTGCCGCGCATACTTCGAGTGGGGACTTTATGCACCTCATGAGGTATCGCGCGCGCCTCGACAAAACAAGATGGCGGATGATTCTTCAAGGCGGCTTCTCACAGCTTAAGGGCCGCAGGCTTCAAGACGAGGCTGCCTCTCAGGCTTCGGGGCGGCCGTTCTGCTTCACGACGCGGCGCGCGAAGCCCTTGGAGCGTCGCTTGCGCAGTTTGGTCGCTTCGTGCTGGTGGCGCTCGGCCAGATCGATCATCGCTTGCTGGCATCCCATGTCGCCGTCGGGCGCCAAAGTCTTGACGTAGCTACCGTCCGATTGCATCGCCCACGCGCATCGATTCGGCATGAGCTGGAGATCGAGCAGCTCGCGAAGTTCCTTGCGCAGTTGCGGATCCTCGACCGGCGCCACTACCTCGACGCGGCTCTCGAGGTTGCGCTTCATGCAGTCGGCCGAGCCGATGAAATATTCTTCGCGCCCGCCATTTCGGAAGTAGTAGATGCGTCCGTGCTCGAGGAACCTCCCGACGATACTGACGACGCGAACGTTCTCGGAAATTCCGGGAAGGCCAGGCTTCAGCCGGCACGTATCGCGCACGATCAGATCGATTTTCACGCCCGCCATCGACGCGCGGTAGAGCGCGCGCGTCACGTCGGCATCCTCGAGCGCGTTCATCTTGAACTGCAGGAGTCCCGGGGACGACGGCGAGTGCAGGCTGATCTCGCGGTCGATGCGCGCGATTAGCGCCTTCTTGAGCAAAGTCGGCGCGGGCAGCAATTTGCGATAGCTGCGGTCGGGCACGTAACCGGTCGTAAGATAATTGAACAACTCAGTCAGGTCCTCGCCGAACGCCTCGTCGCAGATGAGCAGCCCGAAGTCGGCGTAGAGACGCGCCGTACCGGCGTGATAGTTGCCGGTGCCGATATGTGCGTAGCGCTTCAGCCCGTTGTAATCCTGCCGCACGACCAGGATCACCTTGCTGTGCGTCTTGAGTCCCACCACGCCGTAGGTCACGTGGATACCGAACTGCTCGAGTTGCTCGGCGAACTGGATGTTTGCGGCCTCATCGAAGCGCGCCTTCAGCTCGACGGCGACCGCGACCTGCTTGCCGTTACGCGCCGCGTCGCTCAGGTAGCTGATGAGCTTCGATTCGCGCGAGGTGCGATACAGCGTCATCTTGATCGCTCGCACCTTGGGATCCTCGGCCGCCTCGCGCAGGAAGCGCTCGACCGAGGTCGAGAACGATTCATAGGGATGCAGCAGCAGGATCGAGCCGGCATCGCGAATCACGTGAAAGATATTGCGCCCGGGCGTCAGGCGCGGATGGTCAATCGGATGATGCGGCGGATCGTGCAGCACGGCGAGATCGATCGACGCTATCTCCATCAGGTCGCGCAGCGCCATGATCCCGTCCACCTCGAACACGTCCGAGCGCTCATCGAGGCCCAGCTCCGCCGCCAGCATCCCGCGATGAACGGGGTTCATGCCCGTCATCACTTCGAGGCGCACGATCGGCGCGAAGCGGCGATCGCGGAGCTCGGATTCGATTAGCGCGAGCAGGTCGTCGGCTTCGTCTTCGTCGCGCTCAGTGTTGGCGTTGCGTGTGACGCGGAACAACTCGCAGGAATCAATCTCCATCGATGGAAACAACAGGTCGAGGTTGTTCGCCATCACATCTTCGAGGCGGACGTAGTCGTTGCCGCGGCCGACTTTGAGGAAGCGCCGGATGCCAAATCCGAGCGGCACCTTGACGCGCGCCATCAGCGGCTCAGACTCGGCGTCGTAGCGAATCGTGACGAGCAGGTTGAACGACAGATTCGAGATGAAAGGAAACGGATGCGCCGGGTCCATCGCCTGCGGCGTCACCAGCGGAAAGATGTTGCGGAAGTAGTACTCGCGGATTTCCTCCTGCTGGTCGTCATTCAACTCGTCGTAGCGCAGGATGCGGATGTCGTGCTCGGCTAACTGACTCATCAGCTCGGGCAGGATTTCACGCTGGCGCTTGTCAAGCTCATGAACGAGCGCATAGCTCTCCGCAATTTGCTGCTGCGGCGTGCGTCCATCGACGGTCAGATCCTGGATTCCGGCGGCGACCTGCTGCTTGAGGCCGCCGATACGCTTCATGAAAAACTCGTCGAGATTGGAGGCCGTGATCGCGAGGAACTTGACGCGCTCGAGCAGCGCGTTGCGGCGATCGGACGCTTCGAACAGCACCCGCTTATTGAATTCGAGCCAGGTCAGCTCGCGGTTGAGGTAGAGTTCCGGTGAGCCCAGCCGCGGATCATTCTGCCCGATACGCGCTGTGCGCCGCGCAGGTTCGCGCTCCGCCCCGGCGACGCCGAACGATCCCGCTTCGATCGATTGGGCGGTGGAGGCGGCAGCCTGTGCTGCAGGATTCGCAGAGGACGGCGAAACTTCGTTGGACATCGCGCGCTGATTCTCCTCGCCGGTCATTCTACTAAGCAAGGGACCCGAATTCCTACCCTGCATTTGGCAAATCGAGGTGCAAACGGCTTTAAGGTTTGTTGTGCCTGTATGACGCGATTTTCGCCACCGCGCAGATTTGGCGAAATCATCATCGGCGCGCGGCGCATCAATTCTCGAGCCCGCGAATAAGCCGCGTGAGGAGCTTGCCGAATTCCTTGTGTTGTTCGGGATGGAATACCTTTTCGAAAAGCGCGCGGTTGCCGCGCGCGAGCGCGGGACAAAGCTTGCCAAAAAGTTCGATACCCCTTGCGCTGAGCCGCACCGTGACGCTTCTGCGATCGTCGCGTGAATGGATCCGTTTCACCAGCCCGCGGGCTTCGAGGCGGTCGAGAATCCCGGTGATGCCGCCCTTGGTGATCAAGGTTTTCTCCGCAATTTCCGAGCAGGTGAGGCTGGTGTCATCGGCGTTTCCGAGCGCCATGAGCACGTCCACCTGCGCGAGGGTAAGATCGAAGGCGTGGTAGGCGCGATCAGGGTGATTGGAAAAGAGAAAACTTGCTTTGAGCAGTGCCCGCGCCAGATCGATAAACGGACGGTCCTCGGGTGGGGTTACATGCTCGACGAGCGTCTCCGACGATTTCGGCGGCATCACCAGCTTCTCCTGCGATAATTATGTCACAGATATTTCATCTCTGAATTAAATTATCCGCGCTCCAATCTCAAGCTGCGAGTGCCGCGAATCTCGCGAATCGTTCGCATTCAGCGAATCTCGTTCTGAAACCGACCAACATGCGCACAGGCGAGGATCTTCACCGCCGTTGGGGGGCGTTTAGGCGACTGCGCCCGCCCAAACTGCGAAGGGCTGGTCCAAAAACACATTTAATTTAGAACTAAACTATTTGCGGCATGAATATTGCCACCACGTTATCGAAAGCTTCGAACAATGCGACGGCAGAACGCCGATAGAGCAAATACCGGGAGATAACTCATGACACCACATCGAACACCGGAAGTAAGCGATGACGAACGCGAACTGGTCCGGCGCCTGCGTGAACGAGATGAAGACGCGTTCGAGACCATGATTCGCAACAACGCTCCCGCCCTACTTCGTGTCGCGAGACGCTTTTTCAACAACGAGCAGGACGCGCGCGATGTCGTGCAACAGGCATTCGCGTCAGTAGCAAAGGCGATTACAGGATTTGAGCATCAGTCTAGGTTATCGACCTGGTTGTATCGCATCCTCGTCAACGAGGCCCTGCTGGAACTGAGGCGACGCCGACGCCGGCCCGAGGTTTCAATCGAGGAGCTGCTGCCGAGCTTCGATCTCAACGGGAAATTGGCGATCGACCCAATTGGCTCGACCGCCGATGAACTTTCGAATGACCGGCGCGAAACCCGCGAATTCGTCAGAAATTGCATCGCGAGGTTGCCTGAATCGTATCGAGTCGCGCTAATGCTGCGCGATATCGAAGACCTCACCGTAGATGAAGCCGCGGCGGCAATCGGAGTCACCCCAAATGCGCTCAAGGTGCGGGTTCATCGCGGACGCCAGGCCCTGCGCGGCATCGTGCAGCGAGAACTTCATGCTCAAGGCGGGGCGTCAGATATGAAGGGTGCGCCGCACGCGGTCCATCACGCGTGATCCAGAGAGTCGATCAGCGGTTCTGAAACAACCTCGCCCGCGGCCGACGCCATCGGCGGAAGCCGCGCATCGGGAGAGGTTGTTTCGGACCGCAGTCACATTTGTCATCCTTTGGCGTTCTTCTTACGCACTTGGATCGCGGCCGCCAGCGCAGCGCATCAGAAATATTAGATAATGCTTCATACGAAGGATCTTCGATTTTGCAGGATAGGTGCCTTCGCCATCGACCTTCTGTTCCGCCTCGGCGAATGCGCACAGGGTCGGTGTCAATCGGAGTGCATGTCGCCGTGTCGGTCGGCTCATAACTCCAGAATTGTCGAACAAGCAAGATACCCCCAAGCACCTCTTTCTCCGCTAGGCGATAATCCAGGCGAACAAAGTGCTATACAATCAGTCTACAATCAATCTCGCTTACTTGAACCTCGTATCCTTTTATCTCGACGCGTTGGATCGGTGTCCGGTCAATTGATTATTCCGAGCGCGCGCATGGTAACGAAGCATGCAATCGGCAAAACCAACAGAGTGGTTACGGCTTTGCTGACGTCACTCTTTGGAATCTTTATCGAAAACACGACTGAGAGTGCCGGCAACAGTAAGACAAGAGAGCCGATCACCGAGTTGGCACGTTCATTGGTGAATCGAACGATCGGGTCGCTGAATTGAAAGAAAAAACGCAATCAGCGGCAGAACGATAAACTTGCTGGCACGCATTGCGTGCGCTCAATCAAATACGTGTTGGGCGCGAATCATCAGCCGGCACCGGCGCTCGCTGCCGCCGCGGCCTCCACCCCGAGGCCCCCGAAACGGCGCTCGCGCCGATGAAATTCCTCCACCGCCGAGCGCAGCTCATCGCGGTCGAAATCCGGCCACATCCGATCGCTGAAGACGAGTTCCGCGTACGCGCACTCCCACAGCAGAAAATCCGAGAGCCGCTTTTCGCCGCCGCTGCGGATCAGCAAATCGATTCCGCCCGTTACCGGAGCGTCGGAAAGTGATTCCGCAAGGATTCGATCGAAGGTCTCGACCGATGCGTCGACGCCCGGTTGAAGGCGCGCCGCGGCGCGCACTATAGATTCGCGCGCGGAATAGTCGAGCGCGACGCGCACGTTAAGCTTGTTGCCGCCCGCCGTCGCGCGCTCGACGCGGCGAATCTCGGTGCGAAGGCGCGCGGTGAGGCGATCGCGCCGGCCAATCACGGTGAGCCGCGCGCCACTTTCGATAAAGCGCTTCGTTTCGGAGCGCAGAAAGGCGCGCAGCAACCACATCAGAGCGTGCACTTCCTCGATCGGCCGCCGCCAGTTATCAGACGAGAAGGCGAACAGCGTGAGCGTGCCGATCCCAAGCTCGGGCGCGGCTTCGATCACGCGGCGCACGGCGTCTGCCCCGGCGCGATGACCGGCGCTGCGCGGCAAGCCGCGGCGCGTGGCCCAGCGGCCGTTGCCGTCCATGATAATCGCGACGTTGAGCAAATCTCTTGCAGGCCAAGTACTTTGCATCGTAAAGTTCCTCGCCAAAATTTTTTTATGCGGGCACCAGGCGCCGAATCAGCTCGTGCGCGCGATCGGGATCGGCCGCCGACGCGTCGCGTACCACCTGCTCCAGCACCTCGACGTATTCGAGATAGCGCCGCCGCCCGAGCGCCGTGATCTTGCAGACGGTCTGCGGCCGGTTGCGATCGAAGCCTTTCACGATATCGAGCAGCTTCGCTTCCTGCAGGACCTGCAGATGGCGGCTTAGGTTGCCGTCGCTCAAGGAGCAGAGCTGCTTCAGGTCGCCGAAGATGAGCCCCTTCGGATGCGCGATCAGCGAGGTCAGCACGCTGAGCCGCGCCCGCTCATGGATTACGCGATCGAGCCCTTCGTAGGCGAAGCGGCCCGCGCGCGGTTCAATTTTGCTGGAGTTGGGCATCGTCAACCTGTTGATTCCATAGCAGCACCGCCGACGCGAACAACTGTCCGAGGCCAAACGGCAGGCCCATCAGCCACGGCGACAACACGTGCTGGTGGCTCGCGAACGCAAGGCAAGCGAGACCGGTCCCGAGGTACCAGACACCGACGGCGAAGGTCGCGCGTGGCAGAAATCGCGCCGACGCGAACACTCCGAGGCTGAAGACCACCTGCCAGAGCCCAGGCAGCATCCACGCCGTCGCGGGCGCGTAGAGCAGCAGGACGGTCGTCATCAGCAACCCGGCCGCGGCCGCGGGCAGGAATTGCTCGACCGCGGTCCAGATCATCTCCTCGGCGAGGCCGGAGTGAATCGTGCGCGAGCGCGTCACCATTTCGACTCCAACCAGCACGAGGGAGAGCGCAGCAGTCGCGGACCAGAGCACGAGGTAAGCGACGATTTCGTGCGCCGGATCGGACAGCCAGAGCGCCTGCATCTCGGCCGCGACCAGCGCGAGCAATCCGGTGCCCGCGACCGTCACCGGGCCGTAGCCGCGGAACTCCGCAGTGCGCGCGAGCTGACTTCGGATCGCGGTTATCTCTGCCAGCGCTTCGTCGAGGTCTTTCATCGCGATACGTTCACTTTGTGATGCAAAGTATCCGATGGGGCGCAGCAACGTCAAGCCGTTGCAACTCACTTCGCCGCGGCGGCCGTCGCGGGCGTGCCGACGCCGTAATCGTAAACGAGCTCGCCACCGGTCTTGCCCTGATAGAGGAGCGCGGCGATCGAGAGCATGGCGACGAGAAGATACGCGGAGCGGGTTTGCAGCGCGCACGGAATCCACTCGAGCGCGATTCGCCACGCCGCGAGCGCGAGGAACGCGTACATCAAGTAGCGGCCAAGCGTCGCATGCGCGAGCACTCGTGCGGCGCCACTGTCCGTGAAGAGCATCGCCCGTGCGGCCGGCGGCATCGCATCCCACAAACGATCGGCCTCTGAGTTGCCGGTGAGATACGAGCAGACCGCCGCGGCTGCTCCGAGAGCTATCGGGAAGAGCGCGGCGCGAGCGAGGCGTTCGGCAAGATTCTTCGACCATTCGGATCTGAGGCCAAGCGTGACGACGGCGGCGACGATATCCATCAGCACCGCCGTCGTCAGCAGCGCGATCGTGAAGTGATCGACAATCGGATGGAGATGCATCGTGGCGATCTGCCGGTCCACGGTGCTTGGCTTCTGCTACTCGACCACCACGGTCATCTTCATGTTGCCGTGGCCGGAGCCACAGAAGTGATCGCAGATGATCGTGTATTTTCCGGGTTGTGTGGGCGCGATCTTGACGTCGATCGATTGCCTTGCAGGAATCGTTTCATCTACGCCGAGCGGCCGCGAGAAGAAGCCGTGCTTGACGTCGGCGCTGGTGAGATGCAGAACCGCCGGCTGTCCCACCTTCAGATGCACTTCGCTTGGGCTGAAAGCGAATCGTTGCGCTGTAATATCGATCGTCGCGGGTGAAGCCGCCGCGTGGATCGTCGCCGCAAGCGCGAGACAAGCCGTCGCACCAGCCAAAAATGCAATACTCAGTCGATTAGTCATTACACAGTTCCTTTCTTCAGCAACTGCTGGATTCCCACCGTGCCCGAATACTCATTCATCGAGAGTTCGACGTCGTTGACACTCGCCGCGCCGCCGGAATCCTCAGACACGACCCGAATCCCCAGATTCTTGAACGGCGACGCCTTGTCGAACGGAATCGGCTTTTTTTCCGCGACCTGCGCTGGATCAGGAAAAGCAAAAATCAGCGAACGCGCCGCGAAGTGCTTCGAGTGGCCGATTTCATGGACATCCTCGCGATGGATATGCCCATAGAGGACTGTCACATTCTCGTACGGCGCGAGCACGTTCATCACCTGGTCGCCGTCGCTCGTGAACCATTCCCAGTCGGGCTTGAGGTCGAACAGCGGCCGATGCGTGAAGACTATTATTGGCGCGGTGCTGGGAAATCGCGCGAGGTCGCGTTTCAGCCACGCGATCCGCTCGGGGCCTACTTCAGGCTTGGCCCGAGATACGTTGTCGAGCGCGACGAAATGCACTCCGCGATAGTCAAATGAGTACGATGTGTCGCCGAACTGCTCGCGATACAGTTTGCCCTCGTCGATTCCGGCGTCGTGCTCGCCCGGCAGGTAGTGAACGTTGGGCGCGCCGAGGCCGGCGGCGATCTGCTTGAACGTCTTCATTCGTGCGACGCGCTCGTCCTGGTTCTCGGAATCGTGCGACAGGTCGCCTGTGAAAATGACGAGCTCCGGCTTCTGCGGCAGCCCGTTGATCGTCCGCACCGCCTGCTCGAAAGCCTTGGTGCCGAGCGGGTCGGGCGGTCCGTTGAAACCGACGTGAGTGTCGGACAACTGCACGAAGGTGAAAGGCGAGGGCGCTTCGCCGTTCTCCGCCGCCATCGCGGAAGCGATTCGCGTGCCGAGGCGGTGTCCGCCGTGCATCTGGCCCGCGACCTGATAGAGTGCGCCAAAGCCGAGCGACATTCCCGCCATCCTGAGAAACGATCGGCGGTCGAGTTCGCGATTCATCTGGATCTCCTTCCGAAGCGGATCGCGCCGAGATGAGCACGATCCGATTCAGTCGGGAGACTGTTTAAGCGCGGCAATTATTCCCGGGTGCTCATGTGGATCGCGCCGCCCGCGAAAATTTGGCCCTTCTCAGCCGTCTGAGCTAATGGCATATGACGCTGGGGTACCGACGATGGACAAGCTCACCGAGATGCAGGAAACCGCGACGCCATTCTGTAAGCTCTTGGGAATCAAATTTTTGAGTGCGGCGCCGGAACGCGTCACAGCGGAGATGACGGTGCGGCCGGATATGTGCACCGAGCCCGCGATTCTTCACGGCGGCGCGCTGATGTCGTTCGCGGACACGCTGGGAGCCAACGCCACTGTGCTGAACCTTCCGCAAGAGGCGTGGACCACGACGATCGAATCGAAGACCAACTTCCTCGCGCCGGCCCCCGTTGGTTCGAAAGTGATTGGCGAGTGCACCGCGATCCATCGCGGCCAGCGCACGATGGTGTGGCAGACGCGGATCCGAAACGAGCAGGGCCGCCTGCTAGCGATAGTTACCCAAACCCAAATGGTGTTGAAAAATCGCGGCTAAAGAATTGTTTGCGAGCAGAGAAGCGCGGGCCCGGCAAAAGCGGGCCCTCATTTTTGAAACTCACCAGGTGTCGATGTTGGGCCGTTTCTTGCTGGTGCGCGGTAGAGGCGGCGGCGTCGATTGCAGGGCAGCCATGATCCATCGTCGCGACTCGGCCGGATCGATCACGTCATCGATCTCGAACGTGGACGCGGTGTTGACAGCTTTGCCGTGCTCATACATCCGCGCGACCATCTTGTCGTAGAGGTCCTTGCGCTCGGCAGGATCGGTGAGCGCCGCCAGCTCGTTGCGATAACCGAGCTTCACCGCGCCTTCGAGTCCCATCCCGCCGAATTCGCCCGTCGGCCACGACACCGTGAACATCCCGGCCTTGAAGCTTCCGCCCGCCATTGCCTGCGCGCCGAGGCCGTAGCCCTTTCGCAGGATGATCGTGAAGCACGGTACGGTGAGATTCGAGCCGACCACGAACATCCGCGACGCGTGCCGCACCAGGGCGGTCTTCTCGACTTCGGGCCCGACCATGATTCCCGGGCAATCGCACAGGAAGAGAATCGGGACGTCGAACGCGTCGCAGAGCTGCATAAAGCGCGCGGCCTTATCGGCGCCCGGGCTGTCGATCGCGCCGGCGAGATGTGCGGGGTTGTTCGCGATCACGCCGAGCGGGCGTCCCTCGACGCGAATCAGCGCGGTCACCATCCCGAGTCCGAAGTGGCGGCGAATCTCCAATACTGAGTCGGTATCGGCGAGCGTTTCGATCACGGCGCGGACATCGTAGATGCGAAGCCGATTCTCGGGGATACTTGAGCGAAGCAGGCGCTGATCGGCGCATTTCCAATCGCGCACCGCGCCCTGAAAATAGGAAAGATACTTGCGCGCGACGCGGACGCCCTCGGCCTCGTCGGCAACCGGGATATCGACGACGCCGTTGGGCACCTGCACGTCGATAGGACCGACTTCCTCGGGACGGAAAATCCCGAGCCCGCCGCCTTCGATCATCGCAGGCCCGCCCATTCCGATATTCGAATTGCGCGTCGCGATCACCACGTCGCAGCATCCGAGGAGCGCGGCGTTGCCGGCGAAGCATCGTCCCGAGTTGATTCCGACCAGCGGCACCAGGCCGCTCAGCTTGCCGAAGTAATTGAACGCCATGCAATCGAGGCCCGCGACTCCAACGCCGTCGGTATCGCCCGGGCGTCCGCCACCGCCCTCGGTGAAGAACACGATCGGCAGCCGATTGTGCATCGCGATTTCGAACATCCGATCTTTCTTGCGATGGTTTTGCTGGCCCTGCGTGCCGGCGAGCACCGTGTAGTCGTAGGACATCAGGATGCAACCCGCGTGCGCCTCGTCGAACAGGTCGCCGTTGACGCGGCCGATGCCGGCGATCATACCGTCGGCGGGAGTGCGCTTGATCAGATCCTCGAGCGTGCGGCGGCGGCGCTGCGCAGCGATCACGATTGGGCCGTACTCGACGAAGGTGCCGGGATCGCAGAGGTCCTCGATATTTTCGCGCGCCGTGCGCTGTCCCGTCTTGCGCCGGCGCTCGACGGCGTCGGGGCGCGCCTCGTCGAAACCGAATGCGTGGCGCTCGAGCGCTTCGGCGAGGTCAGGCCGGATACGATCGAGATCGACTGCCTGCTGCTCGGCAGCCGATTCGGCTTCGACCTCATGCTCTTCGATAAACAGCAGCGGATAAGCCTCGAAAACAGCGTCGCCCTTGTTAACCGCGATGTGGCGCACGGTTCCGCTCGCGTCGGCGCGGATGACGTGCTCCATCTTCATCGCTTCCATCACGGCGACCTGGCGGCCGCGGTGGATGCGATCACCGACGCTCACGTCGATCGAGACCATCGTCCCCTGCATCGGCGCGCGCACGGCGATCGTGCCCTCGGGCGTCGCAATATCGGCCGCAGGAGGTGCGGCGACTGAAACAGGAGCCGATGCCGGGGTCTTCGCGGCGCTCGACTTGCCGTGGTGGAGCACTGCGAGCGGGTCGCCGCTGTCGATTTTCGCGCCGGCAAGACGCGGCGTAGCTTGAGCCGTGCCTGCCGTTGGGGCCTGCGAATGGAACTTCGGATGTTGTCCACGCTCGGCTGTGAGCTCTGCGGCGTGCTCTTCAACGAAGCGCGTGTAGATATTGTTGACGATAAAATCGGAATGTCGCAGGAGGTTCTGCAAAAAACCGGCGTTGGTGGCGACGCCTTCGATTCGGAACTCCGAGAGCGCGCGATACGCCTTCGCCGCGGCGTCAGGAAATTTCGGCGACGTCGAATGCGTGATCAACTTGGCGAGCAGCGAGTCGTAATTCGGATTGGTCGTATAACCGGCGTATGCGAACGAATCGACGCGGACGCCGGGTCCGCTCGGCGGCTCGAACGCAGTAAGTGTTCCGCCCGAAGGCCGCGTCGTGCCGTCGGCATTCATCGATTCCATATTGATGCGGAGTTGGATCGCGAAGCCCCGCGGTGAAGGAATATCTTTTTGTTCGAGGCTGAGTTCGCCGAGCGATTTGCCTCCTGCGAGTTCGAGTTGCGCCTTCACCAAATCGATTCCGGTGACTTCCTCCGTCACCGTGTGCTCGACCTGGAGGCGCGGGTTCGCTTCGATGAAAGCAAACGCGCCTTCGCCGGCGCCTGGGCCCCCTTCGACCAGGAATTCGAATGTGCCGAGACTCGAGTAGAGAACTTCGTGCGCAAGACGGCACGCTGATTCGAGCAGCAGATCTTTCAGCGCGGTTGGAATATTCGGGCACGGCGCAATCTCGACAATCTTCTGATTGCGGCGCTGCACGGTGCACTCGCGTTCCCACACATGGCTGACTGCGCCGCTGCCGTCGCCGAGGATCTGCACCTCGATGTGTCGTGCGTGCGGCATCAGCTGCTCGACGTAAAGATCGGGATTGCCGAATGCGGCGCGCGCCTCGGACTGGCATCGCGCGTACGACCCCGCGATTTCGTCGTCGCGGTACACCGCGCGCATCCCACGCCCGCCGCCACCGCCGATCGCTTTGATCATCATCGCGCTGCCGCTGCCGAGCGAGGCGAAGAACGCGCGCGCTTCCTCGAGCGTCGTTGCGCTGGACGTGCCGCGAAGCAGCGGCACGCGGCATCGCTCTGCGAGCATCCGGGCCTTCACCTTGTCACCGAAGAGCTCGAGGATTTCGGCGCTCGGGCCGACAAATTTGATCCCGGCCTCGTCGAGGCGGCGCGCAAACTCCGCATTCTC